>JAGHTD010000114.1 GCA_018065475.1 Candidatus Colimorpha enterica | reverse complement strand
ACGTATATATACGTGTCGCCGGAGACGAATCCCGAAGCGACGACGGCGTCAAGCATTTCGTCGGAGGGAGAGAGATCGGCTATCTGACCGTTTGAGATGATGTAGGCGTATTTTGCGCCGGTGAAGTCACCGATGACCTCGATGTTCTCGATAGATCTTCCGGGGACGACGCTGACGTTTGCGATTCCGCCGTCTGCGGCGCCCGCTTTAAGCGCCTCTATCCTGTCGGGAAGCGATCCCTGCCCATCCCATATCGAGGGGTTGAGATCCATATTCTTCATGTTTGCGGAGTTGAAATACGTATCGCTGAAAACGTATTCCGCAACGTCGAAGATGACCATATCGGGCTGGAAAATGTTGTAGTAATAATCAAAATTGATTATGTTCTGATAGTTGTGGATACCGATGCTCTCGTTCGCGCAGGCGATGAGGTAGTTGGGGTTCCTGTTGTAATAGCTTCCCTGGAAGATGAGCGTCTTCGGGAGGTTTTCGGCACCCTCGGCGTTGTTCTTGTAGTAATGGAAATGTGCGTAGCTCTGGTTGACCGTGATCTCGTTCGACCATTCGCCGGAGAGGTTGGTGAATCCCGTCTTGAGCGTGAAGGAAGGCACTTCCTCGTTTATGACGATCTCGGAGTTATAGAGTTTCTCCGCTATCGTCGTGGTGATGTCGAACATATCCTTGGTGAGCTGAGGCACCTGCGGGAAGTCTTTACGGATGAGCTCGTAAAGCTCCGCGGTCGCATAGAAGCAGCCGAGGTCGTTCCAGTGGCCCGCGTCGTACTTCCAGTTATAGACCTGTTCCTTGTAGCTTCTCTCGATGAGCATTTTCGAGTTGTTGACGTAAGTCACGCCGAGCTCGTCGAGATATTCGCAGAACTGATCTACCCAGTCGTCGTTGTAGTAGAAGCCCTTGGGCAGATAACGGCGGTAAACCGAGATCTTCTCGGGGTCAAAGATGAGATAGAACTTCGTCCCTCTCTCGTTGCAGTAGGTCTGAAGCTTTTTTACCATTTCGGCGAAGGTCTTGTGGAACTCGCCGTATTTGACGTTCTTGTGCATTTTGAAGAAGACGTAACCCTCCTGACCGTTGCAGTAGGAAGGATGGTCGAGCTCTTCGACGACCGCCTCGTTCATCTTGCTGTAAACAGACAGCATTTCCTTTCTGAAGCCGATCCTGTCCTTTATATACTGCTCAAGCGTGCCGAAGTAATCGGGATCGCCGATCTCGGGGAACTCGGTCAGCATTCTGTTGTCGATCTCGGATTCGACGCCCTTGTCGGTGTTCATCGTGCCGACGAGCAGGCATATTACGGCGAGGAAAAGAACGATATAAACTATATTCAGTATTTTCTTCATATCTTATCCCTCCTCAGAACTGGAAATACAGGAACGGACTGTACGTGGAATTGACGATAAAGATTATCGCCGCCGCGAAGATCACGATATAGACCGCCTTCTGAACGATCGAGCAGACCGCGTTTTCGGCGCAGAGCGACTTTATCTTTTCTCTTGCTTTAAGCGGTATAACGCCGAGAAGCGAGCCGACAGACGCGATCATCAGCGCGATCTCCGACTTCTTCGTCATGAAATACTTCCACGTTACATCGATGTTGTCGGGTATGGTGAACGAGAACATCTTCTTGAAGTCCGCTATCGCGCCCGCCATATTCGGATTCATAAAGAGGATCCAGCCGAAATAGACGATGGCGACCGTGAATACCCACTTGATTACCGACGGGACGTACTTATACGCTTTTACCTTGCCGAGCAGACGGTCGATGACGACGAAAATGCCGTTATACGCGCCCCATACGAGGAAGACGAGACTGTTGCCGTGCCAGATACCCGTGAGAAGGAAGACGACGAAGAGGTTGAGGTAAACGTTTCCTCTCCTGTTGCCGCCGAGCGGGATATAGACGTATTCTCTGAACCAGCTTCCGAGGGAGATGTGCCATCTTCTCCAGAAGTCCGAAACGGAGGTGGAAAGATACGGGAAATTGAAGTTTTCCTTGAACCTGAAGCCGAATATGCGGCTGAGACCTATTGCGATATCCGAATAACCGGAGAAATCGAAATAGATCTGGAAGAAGTAGAGTATGCCTTTGAGCCATATCGTCTGCCAGTCGAAGACAGAGCCCGCCATTTCACCCGTGATCACGCTTAACTGTGCACCGAGGGTGTCGGCGATGATGACCTTCTTCGCGAGACCGATGATTATACGGTTTATGCCCTCGGCAATATCCGCGTTCTTCGTCGAGCGTTCCTTCACCTCACCGCAGAAGTCCTTCCAGAGGACGATAGGCCCCGAAACGAGCTTCGGGAACAGCGAGAGGAACAGAGCGGCTTCGACGAACGAGCCGGGCTCCGCGTCGCCTCTCCATATATCGACGATGTAGGAGATCGCCTCGAAAATGAAGAAGGAAACGCCGATAGGAACGATCACGTTTGCGACCGTGATCTCCCTCTCGAGCAGGGCGGATGCCTTTTCATTGACGAAAGGCATATACTTGTAGGCAAGCAGGTAAAGCCCGAGGCAGATGACCGAGAGAGCCATCCATATCCCGGCGTTTTTCCCTTCCTCGCTCTTCTTCGCGTAATGGACGAGCGAACCGACCATATACACTCCGACGGTCAGAGCGGCGAAAAGGATGAAAGTCTTGCTTCCCGAAATGAGATAGAACAGTGCGCTGAGCACGAGCAGGGTGATATTCTTCCCTTTCATATTCCCTATCCTGTCGGCTATAAGATAAGCTATGACAGAAATCGGAAGGAACAGAAAAAGAAAGATCTCAGAAGAAAATCCCATATATTCTTCCTTTCTTTAATTAAAATCGTTTATTGTTTTGCACGTATAAGTATCAAAACCGCGGGAGGCGATCTCCTTTTCCGCGTTTTTAAGACTGTTTTCGTCGGCGTAAATGCCGAACACCGATGAGCCGGAGCCGCTGATCTGCGCGCACAGCGCACCGTTTTTCTTCATTATTCCGACGCGTTCGTCGTTTTCATAGAGGCAGGAGAAGCGGTTGAAGACCTCACGCCATACCCTTTCGGTATCCTTTTTCTCTATTGCTCTGATCATCGCGTCTGCCGTGCGGCGGTTTTCGTCCCTTATCCCGTCGGCGGCGCGGTACGCCTCGGCGGTGGGAGCCTTTTTCTTTCCCTCGGCTATAAGACAATGAAAGGACGGAAGCGGAGAAAGGTGAATAAGCTCGGTGCCTGTACCGACGGCCCTTGCCGTCCCGCCTCTTACGAGAAACGGTACGTCGGAGCCGAGAGAGGATGCGATCTTTTCAAGCTCCTCCTCATGGGAATCCACGCCGTAAAGTACGTTCAGCGCTTTCAGCACCGCCGCGGCGTCCGATGATCCGCCGCCGAGCCCCGCTCCGCTCGGGATCACCTTACGGAGCTTTATGAAGCACCCGCCTTTTATGCCGAAACGCTCAAAAAACGCTTTCGCGGCTCTGACACAGAGGTTTGAACCGTTTTCAAGGGCCTTCACGTTACATTCAAGACCGATACCGTCGCTCTTTGAGACCTCAACGGTGTCGAAGAGGGAGACCGTCTGCATGATAAGATCGACGTTATGGTAGCCGTCGTCCCTCTTCCCGAGTATTTCGAGGAAAAGGTTGATCTTCGCCGGTGCTTTTACCTTGACGCTTTCTGTCATTTTATAATATTGTAAATAAAGCTCTTTTTGATCCTGACTGCCTTGAAGGTGCAGAGCTCCTGACAGCAGTAGCATCTTATGCAGTTTTTCTTCTCTATGAACGCCTTGCCGTCCTTCTCAACTATCGTATGCTGAGGGCAGGCCTTAACGCAGGCGAAACATCCCTTGCATATATCGCGGTCGATGACCGGACGGGGCTGAAGGAAGGCGGGGATCTTCGTGAGCTTCTTTCCCTGAGTTGCGTCGGCCTTGACGAAATCAAGACCCGTCGGGACGGGATCTCCGACCTTCGCGATCATATCGGCGGAGGCGGGGATGAGCCCTCTTGATGCGGCGATGGCAAGTATCGGCGTCTCGTCGTGCACTCCCATCATCTCGGCGAGGACAGAGTCAAGACTGAACGTGTTTCTCGAAGCAAAGAGCATTCCGGCGTGCTTCGGATTTCCGCCCGAGGGGCCGTTGCCCTCCATGCAGATCACGGCGTCGCAGACGCTGAAGACCGTGCGGTGCTTTTTCAGCTCGCAGTTCACGTCGGTGACCATACCGAAAAACTTCTGCGGATCGCTGAAACGCGCGTGCATCTCAAACTTGGTGATACCCGGGATGACGCCGAAAAGGTTTTTTGACGCGCCGGTCATTACCGCGAGGGAATGTGTCTTCGCCTTGCAGACGTTGACGATCACTTCGCTGTCGAGAATGGGCTTTATCGCCTGCACGCTCTTTGCGTTTTCGCCGTCGGGTATCGAAAGGGTGTCGCTATCACTGCCGAAGTTGAGTGGGACGCCGGTACGCTCCGAAACGCCCGTCATTCCCGTCACGTCGTAAACACGGCGGAGCGACGACTCGTTATACGTCCCTCCGGGCGATTCGGCAATGATAAGAGATGCGGGGAAGTAGGACTTCACGTAGTTTATTACCGCCTCGACCACCGCGGGATGCGTGGTCGCCGCCTTCTCGGGAGCATAGGCGAGGAGAAGGTTCGGCTTTATCACTACTCTTTTTCCCCTGATCTCATCGCTTCCGAAGCCCGCCTGAGCGAGCAGTCTGTCAACGGCAAGAGAGACGTTCTCCCTGTCGTAGTTTTCGCATTTGCGGCAAAATACCGCGTTTTCATAATCAATCATATTCATCACCAGGCCGTTTTTGACCGGCTTGTCTCCGTTTAGCTTCAATTATACATTAGTTTTTGATAAATGTCAAGAAAAGTGTTGCATTTATGATCATTTTGCAGTATAATATTTCAGTAAAATGTTTTTTCTGAAAGGAATTATACTATGGCTCTCGTAACAACGAAAGAAATGTTCAAAAAAGCCTATGAAGGCGGATACGCAGTAGGCGCATTCAATATCAACAACATGGAGATCATCCAGGCGATCGCCGAAGCCGCACAGGAGAACAACTCTCCCGTTATCATGCAGGTTTCCGCAGGCGCAAGAAAGTATGCAAAGCACGCTTATCTTATGGGCCTCGCAAAAGCCGCAGTTGAAGACACCGGTATCGACGTAGCTCTCCACCTCGACCACGGCGCAGACTTCGACATCTGCAAGTCCTGCATCGACGGCGGTTTCACCTCCGTTATGATCGACGGTTCTCATTACAGCTTTGAGGAGAACATCGAGGTCACGAAGAAGGTCGTTGAGTACGCTCACGCTCACGGCGTAGTAGTCGAAGGCGAGCTCGGCCGTCTCGCAGGTATCGAGGACGACGTCAAGGTCTCCGCAGCCGATTCTTCCTACACAAGACCCGAAGAGGTCGAAGAGTTCGTCACCAAGACGGGCGTCGATTCTCTCGCAATCGCAATCGGTACTTCTCACGGCGCATACAAGTTCAAGCCCGAGCAGTGCACACGCAACGCCGACGGCGTTCTCATTCCCCCTCCGCTCCGCTTCGACATCCTCGAAGAGGTCGCAAAGCGTCTCCCCGGATTCCCGATCGTCCTTCACGGCGCATCCTCCGTTCCCCAGGAGTTTGTCAAAGAGATCAACTCCATCGGCGGTAAGCTCCCCGACGCAGTCGGTATCCCCGAGGAACAGCTCCGCAAGGCAGCTACCATGGCAGTCTGCAAGATCAACATCGACCCCGATATCCGTCTCGCAATGACCGCGGGTATCAGACGCGTTATGTGGGAGAACCCCGGTGCATTCGACCCCAGAGAGTACCTCA
>JAGHTD010000111.1 GCA_018065475.1 Candidatus Colimorpha enterica | reverse complement strand
TACAAGCAGCTCCTTATGGTCGCCGGCTTTGACAGATATATCCAGCTCGCAAGATGTTTCAGAGACGAAGACCTGAGAGCAGACCGTCAGCCGGAGTTTACACAGATCGACCTTGAAATGTCATTCGTCGATCAGGACGACATCATGAAGATGAACGAGGGATTCATTGCTTATCTGTTCAAGAAGGTCCTTGACGTTGACATTCCTCTTCCTCTTCCGAGACTGACCTATGCCGACGCAATGAACCGTTACGGCTCCGATAAGCCCGATACGAGATTCGGCATGGAGATCAACGATATTTCCGACCTCGTAAAGGACTGCGGCTTCTCGGTATTCTCCGGTGCGGTCGCAAACGGCGGAAGTGTCAGAGCGATAGTCGCAGAAAACGCGGCTTCCGTTCTCACGAGAAAAGAGATAGACAAGCTCACCGAGCACGCAAAGGGTATCGGCGCAAAGGGCCTTGCATACGTAAGATGGGTAGATGACGCGCCCACCTGCTCATTTGCAAAGTTCATGACTCCCGAGGAGCTTGAAGCAATCTACGCACGCCTCAACGCAAAGAAGGGCGACGTCATCCTCATCGTTGCCGATAAGGACAGAGTTGTTCTCCCCGTTCTCGGAGCTCTCCGTCTTATGATCGCAAAACAGCTTAATATCATCCCCGAGCAGTGGAACTTCCTCTGGATCACCGAATTCCCGTTCTTCGAGTGGAACGAGGAAACACAGAACTGGGACGCAATGCACCATCCCTTTACGATGCCTCTTGACGAGGATATTGACAAGCTTGACGGGGACAAGGGCAACGTAAGAGCAAAGGCATACGACCTCGTCCTCAACGGTATTGAGCTTTCTTCCGGTTCAATAAGAATCACCGATCCCAAGCTTCAGCAGAAGATGTTCACACTTCTCGGACTTACGAAAGAAGAGATCGACGCGAAGTTCGGCTTCCTTGTTGACGCTTACAATTACGGCTGTCCTCCTCACGGCGGTGCGGCTCTCGGTCTTGACCGTCTCGCAATGCTTATGTGCGGTGCCGGCTCTCTCCGTGACGTCGTTGCCTTCCCGAAGGTACAAAACGCAAGCGAGCTTATGTCCGGCGCCCCCACGCCTACCGATGACAAAGCGCTGAAAGATCTCGGCATCGGAGTTATCAAACCCGAATAATTTGCATTAAGGTATTGCATTCCGAAGAAAAAAATGATAGAATATATAGCGGTATATGATGATATACCGCTATTTTTATATTCGGAGTTATAATGTCAGTCAAATCTTATAAAACGGTTATTACCTCAAAACACAGAATATTTGACCTTCATCTCAAGGAAACTTTCGAGTACCGTGACCTTATTTTTCTTTTTGTCAAAAGGGATTTTGTCGCTTTATATAAGCAGACGATCCTCGGTCCTCTTTGGGCTATTATTCAGCCGCTTCTTACCACAGTTGTATTTACCGTCGTCTTCGGTAATCTTGCAGGGCTGACGACAAATGACGTTGCGGGTGAATATATCGTTCCCGGCTTCCTTTTCTATATGGCGGGCAATATCTGCTGGAGCTATTTTTCATCTACGGTCTCGAAAACGTCAAACACGTTTATCGCAAACAGTTCGACGATGGGGAAGGTGTATTATCCACGTCTTGTTTCGCCTGTCGCAACGTCTCTTTCCGGGCTTATCTCTTTCGGGATACAGCTTGCTCTTTTTGTCATTTTTTGGATATTCTATATGATAAAAGGCGGCACGAGCATCGTGATCTCTCCGTCGCTCCTTCTGTTGCCCGTTACTATCCTTCAGATGATAATCCTGTCGGTCGGATGCGGAATAATCATCTCGTCTCTCACAACGAAATACAGAGATCTCGTTATGCTCGTTTCGTTCGGTCTTGAACTTTGGAGGTACGCGTCCCCGGTCGCGTACGGTCTTCAGCTTATACCCGAAAAATACGTTTCTCTGTATATGCTCAATCCAGTTTCACAGATCATCACGACGTTCAGATATTCGTTATTCGGCTTCGGATATTTCAACATCACGTATTTCATCATCAGCTGGGTGATGAGTCTTGTTATCTTCTTTGTCGGTCTTATTCTTTTCAGCCGTATTGAGAAAAACTTTATGGACACTATCTGAGAGGGATTTGATATGAATGATAATATGATAAAAGTCGAAAACGTATCGAAAATATACAAGCTCGGACAGATCGGCGGAACTACTCTCCGCGACGAGCTACAGCGTTTCGGCGCTTCAATTCGTCATAAAGAAGATCCGACGAAGATAATCGGTGCAGATCAGCATACTGCAAACAAGACTTTCAAGGCACTTGACGGCATTTCCTTTGAGGTCAGGAGAGGTGAGCGCGTCGGAATTATCGGTCATAACGGTGCGGGAAAATCCACGCTTCTCAAACTGATTTCAAGAGTCACGGGACCAACCGACGGAGAGATAGGACTTAACGGCAGAGTGGCTTCCATGCTTGAGGTCGGCACCGGATTTCACGCCGAACTGACGGGAAGGGAAAACGTCTATATGAACGGCGCTATCCTCGGAATGACGAAAAAGGAGATTGACTCCAAGATCGAAGATATTATTGAGTTTTCGGAATGTCGTCAGTTTATTGACACCCCGGTAAAGAGATATTCCTCCGGAATGTACGTCAAGCTTGCTTTCTCCGTTGCCGCTCATCTTGATTCCGAAATAATGATAATGGATGAGGTACTTGCTGTCGGAGATCTTGCGTTTCAGAAGAAATGTCTTGACAAAATGAATGAAGTATCACGTTCGGCAAACCGCACGATCCTTTACGTCAGCCATAATATGCGGACTATAAGAGAACTTTGCAACAGGGTGATCGTTCTCGATCACGGCAGGATCATTTTTGACGGAGACGTGGAAGAGGGTATAAATATATATGCCGATGTCGGTCTCGATTCATCCCGGACGAAGTATGATCTATCGGAACAGCGCAGAGAAGATTCTCTTAAAGGAATAGATGCAAGAATAATGGGGATCGAGCTTCTCGGGAAAAAACGCGCCGTTTATGAAGTGAACGAAGATTTGCCTTTTTCCATTACCGTTAAAGCGAAGCGTGCGGTCGATAACCTTAGCCTCAGACTTGAACTGAGAACTGCCGACGAATGTTTTGTCGGTACGTCAAAAATATTCGATTTCGGCTCGATCGGTGAAGGTGAAACAAAGACCTTTGACCTGGCTGCATCGTTCCGCGGTCTTGTTATGGGAAATTACCAGGTCTTGGTCGTATTGTATGAATCAAACAGAGAGGGGACGTATATAATTGACCTCGATCTTGTTAAAACGGCGTTTGTTTTTGAGACGGTTGATTCCGAAAATATTCTCGGAATCAACTGGAACAGGAATACTTGGGGAAATATCAGTTTTGACGACATCAGACATCTTGACCGCGAGAAGGAAATAAAATGAAAAAGCAAATTGCTATAGTTCAGCCTTCGCTGTGCCTCGGAGGAGTAGAGAAGGTACTTGTAAATCTGCTCAGGTCATTCGATTATTCGAAATATGATATAGACCTGTATATTACCGACAGAAACGGATTTTTCACGGATAAACTGCCTCCTCAGGTCAGACTATTTGACAGTTCATCCGAATCGTCAGAAAAGAAAATATTGTTGAATGACCTAAAATCGTTCAAAATATTTGACGCACTGAAAAGCGTATATTATCGAATACTTCTTGAATTAAGCAATAACGACAGAAAAAAACATTTATACAGTTATTCAAAATGGGTGGATCTTCTTTCGGATAAAGAATACGACAGCGTAATTTCATTCCACGGCTGTACTTATGTCAATAATTTGATTACTCTGTTCAGACTTAAAGGCAAGCAAAAGATCGCCTGGGTGCACGGTGATACCCCGGATTTATGTGATGATGACATTTATTCCCGTTTTGATAAGGTATTTTGTGTCAGCAAGGGAGCAGAAGATCTGTTTCTGAAAAAATGTCCTTCCTGTATAGGAAAAACACACGTTGTTTACAATATAATTGATACCGCCGATATAAAGAAAAAATCGGAAGAGCAGGCAGATGATTTCGATTATTTTTCGTTTTCTATCGTTTCTGTCGGCAGAATATCGTCCGAAAAAGGTTTCAGTCTCGTTCCCGAGATCGCAAAAAGATTAAACGATGACGGCTATTCTTATAAATGGTATATAGTCGGAGACGGACTTGAAAAAGATGTTATTGCTTACGAATGTTGTGAGAAGAACCTTTCAAACGTCATATTCCTCGGCGCGAAAAAGAATCCGTATCCTTATATGGCAAACTGTAATATATATGTTCAGCCGTCGTTCACCGAAGGGTTCTGTACTACTACCAATGAAGCAAAG
>JAGHTD010000219.1 GCA_018065475.1 Candidatus Colimorpha enterica | reverse complement strand
GTATTCACCTGCGCTCCCGGCGTAAAGGAAGCGTTTGAGAAGACGCCGAAGGCGAAGACCCTCGCCGACACCGGCATCGTCCTCAGCTACATCTGCCCGCTTATGTATATGAACAACCCGCTTGCAAAGAAGATGGCGGTCATCACCAACTCCAACAAGCTGAGAACGTATACGACAGCCCGTTATTACGACAGCGACGAAATACTCGCTATGATCACATCGGAGGTGAAGTGATATGAAACAGTTCAAAGGACGTCCCGTAGTTGCGGGCAAATGCACTGCTCCCGCTCTCGTTTCACACGGCGGATTCAATACTCTCGCTTCTTTCCAGGGTGCTCTCCAGTTCGGCGATCTCCCGATCATCGGAAACAAGTACAAGCAGACCGAATGTGACGACCAGAACAACAAGGATCTTTACCGCAAGCCGATGCTCAACAAGGCGCTCTGCCTTCCGCAGACGATCGGTTCCACGACCGGCGGAATGATCCTCTTCTGCGCAAAGTCGCTCGGCAAATGCCCGACCTGCCTCCTTTTCTCGGAGCATATCGACTCTCTTGCCGCCGCCGGCGCGGTCCTCGCCGCAAACTGGTGCGATGAGCCGATTGTCACGATCGACTGCCTCGGTCAGGAGTTCCTCGACTACGTCAAGGACGGAATGACCATCACTGTCGATGAGGATGGCACCGTCACGGTTGACTGATAAACAAATAAGAAAATCCCTTGCGAAGTCCGCAAGGGATTTTTCCGTTCATTTCTCTATGTGCTTTTTCAGCTCTGTCATTATTTCGTCTGTTTTTGCCGTTGTGTAATATGCAAAGAAATGATATTCATCCGGAACCAAAGGTCTGAGAAGAAGGGGTATCCCGGCTTTTTCTTTGTCGAGCCGCGCCGTGACCATCCTTTTGTCTGTATCATCGTGAAACGTTATCTCACTCAACGCCGAATAGGGAATATGCTTTATCGGTACGACGAAGATAAAGGCAAGAAAGACGGTTATCGATGCGGTCGAACGGATCCCGCTTTCATCCATGATGAATCCGCATCCCCGTGCCGCAATTCCGAGAACGGTGACGAGCGAAAACGTCCATGACAGTCCGACGAGGGTGCTGATCACCGCCAAAACGGTTTTTTCGGTCCCGTTCATCGGGACGCTGTCTTCACCGACGCTTATATCATTCGTCATAAGAAAATACACTCCGTACCATGCGACGGCGACGAAGACAAACAGTAAAACGGCTGCGATGTAAAATCTTGCGTTCAGCTTCGCTTTCATGTTCTCCTCCTATGTTTGCAGAATTGACTGTTGAAACATTATAACAAATATTCAATAATATGTCAATATCTCCACCGGCTCCATATTGCTTTTTATCCCCGGATGGGGTATAATATTATCAACGCTAAACGATAGGAAATATGAGAATGACAAAAAACAAAGAAGCCCTTTTTGAAGATTATTCCATACCGCGCGCCGTTGCGATACTTGCGATCCCTTCCGTACTGTCAACTCTCGTTATGGTGCTTTACAATATTGCCGACTCTTTCTTCGTCGGACAGTTAAACGACACGGTGCAGTCGGCGGCGGTCACGCTTGCTTCTCCCGTCCTGCTCGCATTCAACGCGGTCAACAATCTTTTCGGCGTCGGCGCGGCGAGTATGATGAGCCGCTGTCTCGGTAAAAAGGATTACGACAGTGTGAAGCGTACCGCATCCTTCGCTTTCTGGCTTTCGGTTATCTCCGCCGCTTTCATTTCCGTGATGAGTATAGTGTTAAAAAATCCTCTTCTCGGTCTTCTCGGCGCGGACGAAACAAACGCTCTCGTCACAAACGATTATCTGTTCTACACCGTCACGCTCGGTGCGATTCCGGCGATCCTCAACGTCGTGCTTGCGAATATGGTGCGCTCCGAGGGCGAATCCTTCCACGCGGGCGTGGGCGTCATAAGCGGATGTGTCCTCAACATCATTCTTGACCCGTTCTTCATCCTTCCGCAGTTCCTCGGTATGGGAGCGGCGGGCGCGGGACTTGCCACGTTCATCGCAAACTGCTTTGCAATGGGCTATCTTCTTGTCGTGATCATCATAAGAAAGGGCAGGACGAATATCAGTCTCGATCCGAGACTGTTTTCCTTCCGCAGGGATATCGTATCCGAGGTGTTCGGTGTCGGCGTTCCCGCGGCGATCCAGAACCTTCTCAACGTTACGGGTCAGATCATCCTGAACCAGCGTACGGCGGCCTTCGGCGATTCTGCGGTCGCCGCAATGGGTTATGCGCATAAGGTCAACCTTCTCCCGCTATATATCACTATGGGAGTGACTCAGGGCGTTATGCCGCTCATCAGCTACAATTTCTCTTCCGGCAACCGCAAGAGGATGAAGGGCGTCATAAACTTCGTCCTCGTATTCACGCTTATTGCGACTGTCGTTCTTGGCGGAATGCTTTACGTCTTTGCCGGCGACGTGATAAGACTGTTCATCGACGTTGACAACGTCGTCGAAATAGGCAGGGAACTGCTAAAAGCAATGAGCATAGGCATCCCGTTCCTCGCCATCGATTTTCTTGCCGTCGCGGTCTTTCAGGCGATCGGAAAGGGGCTCTATTCGCTCATTTTCGCTGTGTCGCGTAAAATCGTCCTCGAGATCCCCGCGATCATCATTCTCGACAAGCT
>JAGHTD010000264.1 GCA_018065475.1 Candidatus Colimorpha enterica | reverse complement strand
ACTGAGTAATTGACGGCTGCGCAAAAATGCCCTTGCAAGCAAGCATTTTTGCTTATGGTATAATATACTCAGCCAATTCCGCTTTGCGGAACAGCGGGTTTTACCCGCCTGCGTCTGACGACGCGCTGAGTAATTGACGGCTGCGCAAAAATGCCCATGCAAGCAAGCATTTTTGCTTATGGTATAATACAGAAAAGCATATCGTAAAGGAGCAAAACCATGTTATATAAGAAAAACGTATCGGAGAGTCTTTCCGACGAACTGTTTGCAGATCCGACGAGCGAATATCGCTGTACGCCGTTCTGGGCTTGGAACTGCAAGCTCGACACCGATCTTCTCGACCGTGAGATAGACGCGATGAAGGAAATGGGAATGGGCGGTTTCCACATGCATTCCCGCACCGGAATGGCGACCGACTATATGTCCGACGACTTTCTGAAGATCATCCGCCACTGCGTGGAGAAGGCAAAGAAGGAGGATATGTACGCGTATCTTTACGACGAAGACCGCTGGCCGTCCGGCTTTGCGGGCGGTATCGTCACGAGGGAGAAGAAATACCGCGCCCACAGTCTTCTTTTCACACCCGTGAAGGTTGACGACGTCAGGGATTTGAGCGAAGCTCTCGACAGCGGAAAGCCATATTTCCTTGCCGCCTTCGACGTCACCCTCGACGGGAACGGAATGCTTGAAAGCTATAAGATGACGAGCCCCGATATGCCCGCCTGCGGTGACAGATGGTACGCTTATCTCACGACCGCCGAGGACACTCCCCGCTTCAACGATCAGGCGTACGTCGATACGCTTTCAAAGGAAGCGATCGACAGATTCATCGACGTTACGCACGAGGCGTTTTACCGCGAGGTCGGCGACGAGTTCGACAAGGCGATACCCTCGATCTTCACCGACGAACCGCAGTTTGACAGAAAAGAGACCTTCAACTATCCGACCGACAAAAAGCCCGTCCGTCTGCCCTGGACGCCCGATCTCGACGATTCTTTTGCCGAAAAGTTCGGCTATCCGATACTGTCGAAGCTCCCCGAGCTGTTCTGGGATCTGAAAGACGGGAAGGTATCCGAGGCGAGATACCGTTACCACGACCACGTCTGCCAGAGGTTCACGGAGAGCTACGCCGACAACTGCGGTATATGGTGCGAAAAGCACGGCATCGCGCTCACCGGCCACATGATGGAGGAGCCGACGCTCTTTTCACAGACCTCGTCGATAGGCGAAGCGATGCGCTCCTACCGTCATTTCGGTATTCCCGGCATAGATATGCTCTGCAATTACGTCGAGCTTTCGACGGCAAAGCAGTGTCAGTCGGCGGTTCATCAGTACGGCAGGGAAGGTATGCTCTCCGAGCTTTACGGCGTCACCGACTGGAACGCCGATTTCCGCCTTTACAAGTTTTCGGGCGACTGGCAGGCCGCCCTCGGCGTCACCGTCCGCGTGCCGCACCTCTTCTGGGCTTCCATGCACGGAGAAGCAAAGCGCGACTATCCCGCTTCAATCGGCTATCAGTCGCCGTGGTATAAGGAATATTCGTATATAGAAGACCATTTTGCCCGCCTCAACACGGCTTTGACGCGCGGAAAGCCCTGCGTCCGCGTCGGCGTGATACACCCGATCGAAAGCTACTGGCTCCATTTCGGCCCGAAGCTGATGACCGAATCCATCCGTTCGCAGATGGACGGCAACTTCAAGTCGCTGATCCGCTGGCTCCTCTCAAACCTCATCGACTTCGACTTTATCTGTGAGTCGCTCCTTCCCGAGCAGGTCGGGGAGATCGGAGAAAAGCTCCCCGTAGGTCAGATGGAATACGACACCGTCGTCGTGCCCGAGCTTGAAACGATGAGATCCTCCACCCTCGGGGTGCTGAAAGAGTTTTCGGCAAAGGGAGTAAGGATCATCTTCCTCGGTGCCTGCCCGACGCTCGTCGATGCGGTGCCATCCGATGCCGTCGGAGAACTGTATGAAAAGAGTGAGCATATCGGTTTCGACAAGGAGAAGCTGATCTCGTCCCTCGAACCGCTCCGCTTCTTCGACGTAAGAAACGGGGAAGGAAAGCGGCTTGAAAAGTACGTCAGCCAGTTAAGGGACGACAACGGCTGCAAGTGGCTCTATATTGCACAGCTCAATATGGACGAGAACCGCTACGTAAGCAAATACGACGATGCGATAATCACGCTTTACGGCGAATATACGCCCGTTCTCTACGACACTCTCACCGGAAAGACCGTGAAAATACCCTATAATGTCGAAAACGGACGCACGGTGATCAACTGCCGTATTTACAGCTATGACAGCGTCCTTCTCAAGCTCCTCCCGAAGACGGAGGACGCTTATGCGCCTGAGGTAAAGCACCTCACACAGTTCGGCAGTAAGTCGTACCGCGGAAAGGTGTGGTATGAGAGAAGCGAGCCGAACGTCCTCCTTCTCGACACCGCCGAATACAGGTGGGACGGCAACGTGAAATACGAGGAAGAGGACGAGATCCTCCGCCTCGACAACAAGGTGCGCAAGGCGCTGAATATGCGCAAACGCTTCGGCCGTATCGCTCAGCCGTGGGTACACGGCGAGATAAAGCCGACGCACACCCTCACTCTGAGGTATAATTTTATGTCTGAGTATCAGGTAGAGGGCTGTTTCCTCGCCCTGGAGGACGCGGAGACCGCAAAGATCGTCTTCAACGGCGAAGAGGTCGAAAGCGTGACGGACGGTTATTTCACCGACGAGTCGATAAAGAAGGTGCCGCTCCCGAAGCTGAAGACCGGCAGAAACGAGATCGTCGTGACGATTCCGTTCGGCGAGCAGACGCACACGGAATGGTGCTACCTTCTCGGCGAGTTCAACGTCCGTCTTGAGGGCTGTGTGAAGACCGTCGTCCCGCCGACGGACAGGATCGGCTTCGGCTCCGTCACGGAGCAGGGGCTCCCGTTCTACGGCGGCAACATCGACTACAAGATGCCCCTGTACGTTCCCGAAAAATGCACCGTTGCCGTGAAGGTCGGCGTGTATATCGGCGCGGCGGTCAACGTTTCTCTTGACGGAAAAACCGTCGGCAGCGCGACGTTCTCGCCCAACACCGTGTTCATTCCCGACGTAAAAGAGGGCTGCCACATGCTGACGATCAATTTCTTCGGCAACCGTTTCAACTGCTTCGGAGCCCTTCATAACTCCGATTACACCGACAAGTGGGTAGGCCCCGCGATCTGGCGCACGGGAGACGACAAGGGAATAATCGAAAACGTGACCGTAAGCGACGGCGGATATGATTTTGACCTCGGCGCAAGCCGCTGGTGCGACGAATACAGACTGAAGGAGCTCGGCGTCATCACGTCCCCGACTGTCTTCTTCCTCAGATAACCGACGGTCTGCCGATAAAAATTAAATCCCGCGGGTGAGGTTTTGCCTCGCCAGCGGGATGTTTTCATATTAAGATTATGGTTTGTCAAACATACAGCAGGGCGAACAGTATGGCGATCTGCAATATCAGACCGATAATATTGAAGACCCAGAAATACCAATGCTTCGTTTTATGGTGAAAGATATTCATCCCGATAAGAGCGCCGGGCGCGCCGAAAAAGAAACCGAGAAGGAGAAGAGTCTTTTCTCTCGTCCTGTAAAGCCCTTTTTTCGCCTTTTTCTTGTCTGCTCCGTATGCAATGAACGCGATCAGCGACATTACGGCAACGATCGCGAGATAAATAAGAGGCAGCGTATATTTCGGCATTTTACTTCACCCCCGCCTTGATTATACGGTTCATTTCGTTCTTGACCTTCGTGCAGTAGCTGTCGGTATAGACGCCTTCCGCCCATTTTTTCTGCGCTCCGCCTTCTCCGCGGTGATAGCTCATAAGCGTCTTGTCTATATCGCCGTTGTACTTTTTGTAGTAATAGGATATGAAATACGCTCCCGCCTGGACGTTCTGGACGAAGTCCTGGAGGTCGGTGGTGCCGAACTTCTTGTTGAGGCGGTTAAGATTGCTCTTTGCTATCTGCATTGCGCCGATGTATTTGCCGTTTTTGGAAATGACGGTCTCGTTGTAATTGCTTTCGACCTTCATTATGCCGAAAAGAAGCTCGACGGGAATACCGAACTCCGCCGCCATATCCTCGGCATATTTCTGCTTCATCTCGGGTAGAGGCACGTCGTAAATGACGATCTTGCCGGTGTAGTTGTCGGCATCGACGAATATGAAGTTTTCCTCTCCGGTGTAGGGCATATCGTCGTCGTCAACGGCGTCGTCGTCACCGATGTCAAAGTCGCCGATGTCCCCGTAATCGACCTTCGGCTCGGTCGGCTTTTCGGTCGTTGCGGGCTCTGTCACCTTCGGAGAGGTCGTTGACGGTGCCGTGGTGCCGGGAGAG
>JAGHTD010000260.1 GCA_018065475.1 Candidatus Colimorpha enterica | reverse complement strand
TAATCCGGGTCGGAAAACAGCATTTTTTCACTGCGTTCCTTCGTTATGCTGATGCTTCCCGCACCGAAATCGGCTTTCCCGGATTCGACGTTTGCCAGAATACCGTTGAAATCACTGTCGATGAACTCGATTCCGTAGCCGTATTTAATACAGAAGCGGTATGCGAGCTCGACTTCATATCCCACGTACTCCCCGTCTCTTATGAAAGTAAACGGTGCTCCGATGTTTGAGGAGATCGCAAAGATGAGCTTGCCGTTTTCACCTGTCAAATCCCCGGTTTCCGGCATAACGCCGTCATTCGAGCTTTCCCAGCTCTCCTTCATTTCGTCAAGCGTTCCGTCGGCTTTCAGCTCGGCAAGAAAATCGTTCATCTGACCGCAGAGCAGTTTCCCCTTTTCGGTGCTTTTGTTGAAAATGATGCCGTAATCGTCTTTCCTCAGACCCGCCAGCTTAGTGAGCTGCGGATGATTTTTCAGCAGATCCATCGCGGAAAGAGCTTCGATTATCATACCGTCCGCTTTCCCGGAAATGAGCGTAGCCGCCATGTCGGTATATGAATTGAAATAATCTACCGTGCTGTTTTTTATGTATTCCCGCGCAACGACGTCGAAAACCGAGCCGGTCAGGACGGCGATCTTTTTGCCTTCAAAGTCTTTAAGCGTCCGTGTTTCCTCATAATAGTCTTTATCCTTGACGACTACGACGGTCGAACCGTAATAATCGGGTTCGGAAAACAAAACCGATTCTTTTCTTTCGTCGGTTATCGTAACGCAGGAAGCGCCGAAGTCGCATTTTCCTCCCGAGACCTCGAGAAGCATGGTCGAGAAAGCTCCGTCAACGAACTCTATTCCGTATCCGTATTCACGGCAGAATCTGACCGCGATATCGACGTCATATCCGACGAGCCGGTTATCCTTCATATAAGCGAAGGGCATACCGATCGTCGTAGTCAACGCCATTTTCAGCGTTCCGTTTTCGGCTGTGAGCCCGCTCATATCGACAGTCTGCTTCTCGGTATCGCTGCCGAACCATATATCGTCGATCTGTTTCATTGTCCCGTTCTTTCGTATCGCCGAAAGAAATTCGTTCATCTGCGAGCAGAGGAGGGAACCTTTTTCGTCGTTCTTTTTGAAGAAGAACCCGTAGTTGTCGTCGCTTATCTTTTTCATGATTATCTGATCGGGATAAGTATTGAAAATGAGTCTTGTGGTCGGTTCGTCGGTGATGTATGCCTTTACCTTATCGGTGTCAAGCATGACGCCGAGGTCGGTATTGCTGTTTACGTATTGGACAAGACAGCCCTCTGCCTCTCTTTCAATTATCTTGTCGAAAACCGAACCGGAGAGCACGGCGACCTTTTCCCCTTTCAGTTCATCGAGCGACCGGATCGTATTATCTGTCTGCGTTCCGCTTTTCTTTTCGCAGCCCGTAAAAACGGATAACGTAAGAACGACCGCGAAAAGCAGTGCGGAAAACCGTGCTTTTTTCATATTTTTTCCTTTTCCGAACAATGATCCGAGCCGCGAGTTCCGGTCACATCTCATGTTTTCGTATAATATATATCAGTCAATAATATAAAATCAGAGCGTTTTTCGCTTTTGTGTATATCTTAACACATTAGTATATCATATTTTACGGTTTTTTTCAAGATTTCCCGCCCTGCTTTTTCCGATAAAACGGATTTTTGGGCAATTTTTGCCACGAATTATTAAATGGGTAGCAACAAAAGTTCTATAAAAAAACCGCCGAAGTGAATCGGCGGTTTTATGCATATAATTTTGATTATCAATACATCTTTGCTCCGGCGGGAATGTGATTATCCAGCATATGCAGATGAAGTTTTTCTTCGCCTTCTTCGTGGTGAATAGCGGAGATAAGCATACCGCAGGAATCGATGCCCATCATGGGTCTCGGAGGCAGGTTGGTGATGGCCACGCAGGTCTTGCCGACGAGCTCTTCGGGCTCATAAAACGCATGAATACCGCTCAGAATGGTACGGTTTGTTCCCGTTCCGTCGTCAAGAGTGAACTTGAGGAGCTTCTTTGACTTCGGGACTGCTTCGCAGGCAAGCACCTTGACGGCTCTGAAATCCGACTTTGAGAAGGTCTCAAAATCAACGTAATCTGCGAAGAGCGGCTCGATCTCGACTTTGCTGAAATCGATCTTTTCTTCGACAACGGGAGCGGCTTCAACGGGTGCGGTTTCCGCCTTCTTTGCCGCCTGTGCGGCGTTGTTTGCTTCGTTCTTAGCTTCGCCCTGGCTCTTCATAGTGGGGAAGAGCAGGACGTCTCTGATCGCGGGGCTGTCGGTGAGAAGCATTGCGAGACGGTCAAGGCCGTAGCCGATACCGCCCGTAGGAGGCATACCGAGCTCAAGCGCATAGAGGAAGTCCTCGTCGGTGTGCTGAGCTTCTTCGTCGCCCTGTGCGGCGGCGAGATCCTGTGCCCTGAAACGCTCTCTCTGATCTATAGGATCGTTGAGCTCGGAGTAAGCGTTGCACATCTCCCATGTGTTGATGTAAAGCTCGAATCTCTCGACCTTTGAAGGATCGTCGGGCTTTCTTTTGGTAAGAGGAGAGATCTCGACGGGATGATCGGTGATGAAGGTCGGCTGGATGAGTTTGTCCTCGCAGTATTCCTCAAAGAAGAGGTTGACGATGTCGCCCTTCTTGTGGCGCTCCTCGTATTCGATCTTGTGTTCCTTTGCAAGGACCTTTGCTTCTGCGTCGGTCTTTACCGCATCGAAGTCGATCCCTGCGTATTTCTTGATGGCGTCGGTCCTCGAAAGGCGCTCGACGGGATTGCCGAGGTCGATGATGTTCTCGCCGTATTTGACCTGAGTGGTGCCGCAGACTGTCTCGGCTACCGAACTGAACTTTCTCTCGGTGAGGTCCATCATTCC
>JAGHTD010000150.1 GCA_018065475.1 Candidatus Colimorpha enterica | reverse complement strand
CTTTTCACCGGTAAGAAGAAAGATCTCGGTAAGATCGACAAGATAATACATACGGTTGAGATGCCAGATGTATTCCTGGTCGGCAGTCCTTACTTCGTGCCAGGCGATGGGAGTTCCTACGTCGATCGGTTTGCCCATACTTCCGGGAAGGACGAACATATTATGCATGACGCCCTCGTAGGTCTTTTTCTTTTCTTCAATATAAGTATCGTCGCCCTTGTGACGCATGATCTCTGCCGTTGCTTTTTCGCAGTGAGGTTTCATCAGTTTTCTCTGCCTATCGAGATACTCCGCGTCTGTATATGGATGTGACAATATATCGTTCAACCGTCTCATGTTACGCCTCCTAAATAATCAGTACATTTCATAAATTATTATAACCAAAACGGCAGATATAGTCAATACGGTATTGACAAAAAATATAGAAAGTGTTATAATTATGAAAAATATCGTATCAAAAATATAGTATTACCGAAAGGAAAGAACTCTTATGAAAAGAAAGATATTTGAGGAAAAGGGTTACACGGTCAAAGGTCACGTTCTTCCGTACGAAGATTTCCGGCTTTTTGCCGATCTGAAAGATGGTTTCAGAATCAATCCTGCTTATCATTCAAAGATGATAAATGAAGCGGATGAAATACTCAAAAAGGAGCTGAACATCCTTTCCGCAAGCGATTATATGCTTTATGCGAAGAACGGAAACCGTTCAGTATATGAAGACAAGTACAGAGAACGCCGTGACGACATGATCAAGCTCTCCCTTGCGGAAACAATAACGGGAGAGGGAAAGTATATCGGACGGATCCTCGACCTCGTGTGGCAGATTCTTGAAGAATCTACGTGGGTAGTCCCCGCACATCTTCCGCCAAAGAGCAAGGGCGTTTACTCACCGCTTCCGACCACATTCGGCGACGATACTAACTGCGTTGACCTTTACGCCGCACGCACGGGAATGGTGCTTTCGTTCACATACTATATGCTGAAAGACCGTTTTGACGAAATATCCGAGACGATCAGCGAACGTATAGTAAGAGAGCTGAAAGAAAGGACAATTCAGCCGTTCATCAAGTATCACGACAGATTCTGGTGGTATATCCGCGAAGGCGCAAACAACTGGAATCCTCAGGTGATCTCCGACGTTCTCGGTGTTACGGCTCTCACCGAAAGAGATCTTTCTGTGCGCGAGCAGGTGACAGAACTTGCGATTAAAGGGCTTGACAGATTTGTTGTTGGTTATGATGACGACGGAGGATGCGACGAAGGCCCCGATTACTGGACAGGTGCCGGAGGCGCGCTCTATAACGCCGGGATTATTCTGCTTGATATTACCGGAGGATATATAAACATTTTTGACGATCCTCTCATGAAAAATATGGGAGAGTATATCTGCAAGGTTTACGCGGGCGGCGGAAGATATTACAGTTATTCCGACGCACATCCCGTTTCACCTCAAATGGACTGTTGGATATATGACTGGGCAAACCTCATTCATTCCGATAGGATGAAGAGCTTATTTGCAAGTCAATCTGGCGGACGTCTCGCTTCTCCTCTCTATCTGTTCACTTGTTATCGGACGATAAGAGAGCTTTCATTGCCGATAGTCAAAAAGCAAACATATTTATGCAATAAAACGGAATACATAAAAAGTCTGTCGATCGCCGTTACGCACGAGACTACCGATCCCGAATGCGGTCTTTTCCTCGCCTTCAAGGGCGGAAACAACAACGAAAGCCATAATCATAACGACGTCGGAAGCTTTATCGTTTATTCAGACGGAAATCCTGTGCTTATTGACGCCGGAGTCGGCAAGTACACGCAGAAGACGTTCAGTATACACAGATATCAGATATGGAACAATTGTTCCGAATACCACAATACGCCGCTTCCAAACGGTATACCGCAGAAGGTAGGAGCGGAATATCGGTCAAAAAATCCCGAATATGACGAAAAGAGCGGAAAGCTCACGCTTGACCTCACCGAGGCGTACCCGGAAGAAGCACGTCTATCCTCGCTTATTCGGAGCTGTGTGCTCAAAAACGGGGAGGCGGTCATTACCGATGAGGTGACGCTTCTTGCTGACGGCGAAATGTCTTTCGTCCTTATGATGTGTCAGAAGCCGATGCTTACGTCGGATGGCGTTATCTCGGTTTCCGGTGCGGAAATAAGATTTGATAAACGGCTCAGCGTCGTAATAGACGAGCCGGACTGCACGTCCGAGGAAACGTCGGTCATCCCTCGCAAGTGGGGAACCGACGCAATATACAGAGCTGTCTTAACCGCAAAGATCAAAGGCGGAAGTAAAGAAACGTTTATTATGAGAGTATCGGTGCCTGAAAGTATGTTGTAAACATTATTCGTATATTGACTTGCCATTTATCAAGTGATATAATTTAAGCATTATCGGCAGGAAAAATCTATGCCTTATTTACTTATGGTATTGTCGTCGATCGTCGGTATTACCGGCAGTTCGGCAATAAAGCAATATGAGAAGAAGCACGATTCGGGAAGATTTCTGTACCTCACCATACTGTGTTTCTTTTCGGCTATGTTCTTTGTCATTGCGGACAGAAACGGGCTTTCGTTTACACCGAAGCTGATCCTTTACGGACTTATCTCCGGTGCATTCTACTGCTCTGCGTATTTTCTCACCTTTGTCGCCTATGCGAGCGGATCGTTTGCGCTTACAAATCTTATCGTATCATTTTCGCTCGTTGCTCCGGTTTTTTACGGAATATTCTTTCTTCACGATAAGCTTTCGATCGCAGGATATTTTG
>JAGHTD010000118.1 GCA_018065475.1 Candidatus Colimorpha enterica | reverse complement strand
AGCACCGTCCCGAATACACTCCCAACGTTGACTGCGGCGAGTTCGTTATCATCATCAACGCTGATAAGGCAGTTCTCACCGGCAAGAAGCTTGAGCAGAAGTATTACTATCATCATTCCGGATACATCGGCGGTCTCAAGAAGGTACAGTACAAGACCCTCATGGCTACAAAGCCCGAGAAGGCAATGGAGCTCGCTGTTCGCCGTATGCTTCCCGACAACACAATCGGACGTAAGTCCATGACAAGATGCAAGATCTACGCAGGCGCAGATCACAAGCACGAGGCACAGAAGCCCGTAGCTTATAACGCTTAAAAAGGAAAGGAAAATAAGATATGTATACAAGTGCTAAACCTTATTTTTACGGAACAGGCAGAAGAAAGAAGTCTGTTGCCCGCGTTCGCCTTTTCCCCGGAACCGGCGTTATAACCATCAACGGACGTAACATCGACGACTACTTCGGTCTCGATACCATGAAGCTCATCGTCAACCAGCCCTTCACGACTACCGACACAGTCGGCAAGTTCGACATCGTCTGCCGTGTAAACGGCGGCGGTTTCTCCGGCCAGGCAGGCGCTATCAGACACGGCGTCGCAAAGGCACTCCTTCAGGCAGACGAGACTCTCCGTCCCGCTCTCAAGAAGGCAGGCTTCCTCACCAGAGACCCTCGTATGAAGGAAAGAAAGAAGTACGGTCTCAAAGCCGCACGTCGCGCTCCTCAGTTCTCGAAGAGATAATCTCAAAAAACAGCATCTCCGGATGCTGTTTTTCTTTATAAAAAAATCTCCGGATCGCTCCGGAGATTTTTACGTTTTTCATTCGGCGTCTTTGATGTAGGCGTTGCCGTCGGTAATGTTTATCTTGATATTGGTTTTCTGATTGGCGGCGGTGTTCTTGTAAATATCGTCTTCTATTGCGGCACCGTTGTAGATTATGGAGCCGGAGGACGATATGACGTTGTAGCTTGCCATGGTCGAATCGTAGAGGCCGTCGGCGTTAATTCTGATGTTTCCTCTTGTGACTTCGGCAGATATAGTGTTGATAAGCGAAGAATTGATCACGGCTTCGCCTTCACTGACGGTTATGTCGGCAAGAGATACGGTAGAAACGTCTTTCAGCTCAACGTCACCGTTTTTGACGTCGATATTGTAGTCGATCGGGTTCTTTAATCCGTTTATCGTCAGTTTGCCGTTTTTGACGTTGACGGAAAGGGAATTGAGCTTTGACAGGGAAGAGATATTGACCGTGACGGTCCCCTTTTTTCCTTCCTCCGGCTTCTCGGAGAAGAAGTATCTCATACCTCTGAACGAGAATCCTCCTTTGCTTCTGTCAAGAAGCGATTCGAGAAAGCTTACCGTTCCGTCGATCTTGAGCGAGCTGCCGCTCAGCGTGATGGCGTAGTCGTTCACCTCAAAGTTTGAGAGAAGCGCCTTGCTGTTCTCGTCGGTCGAGTTTATCACGACGTCAACGTCTGAGAAAACGAGCGAGAGAGAGGAGATGTTTATGTCGTTGATACGGTAATCGAGGACGAGATTTCCTTCTTCGTCCTTTTGCTGTTCAAAAATCTTCACGCCTTGCTTTTCGGCTCTGCTCTCGGCGTACTTGCAGGAGAATATACCGCCGATTATCAGTACGACGGCAAGGGCAAGATAAATAAATGACGTCGGTTTCATATCTGCATATACTCCTTCTTGAAATAGACATATACGATCCTGTATTTTCTGAATACGTATTTCATAAGTCTGAGGATCTGCGATGCGACGTAAGGCATAAGTCTTACCGCAAAGTTATAAAGGAGTATTCCGGCAACGAGGGCAGCGCCTCCGATAATGACCGACAGACCGCATTCATAGATACCGACGGGGAGAGACGAGAGCGCCTGAACGATGCCGAATATCATTCCGAAAAGGAACACGAGCGAACCGACGATCGTGACTGCGGCAAGCAGGAAAGACGCAAGGATCGTGAGCAGCGCGGTGATGAAGAACAGGAACACGAATACGGCGCCCGTGATTATGTACAGGACGGCGATGAGAGGAATGAGGCAGATGAAAATGATACGGAACTTCGTCGCTCTTGCTTTGAGCTTGTCCTCATCCGCGGTCGTTACTTTAAGATGAGAATCGACGGTGTCCTCTTTTTTCTTTTCCGCTTTGTCCTCTTTTTCGTATTTCTTCTTTTTCACGTGAAGAGGTGCTTCCTTGACGAACTCTTCGTCAAAAATGTCTTCTTCTGCTTCCTTGACGTCCTCGTCGGAAACGGCTTCCTTCACGTCGGAAACCTTTTCTTCGGGTTCTTCTTCCTTTATGGGCTCGGCTTCCTTTGCGGAATCGTCAAGCGGGATGGCGGACTCGGAGAGGACCATTTTGTCGGTCAT
>JAGHTD010000163.1 GCA_018065475.1 Candidatus Colimorpha enterica | reverse complement strand
GAGTAATCATCTCCCAGATCTGCCGTTCTCCCGGCGTTTACTACGGTTCCGATTTCGACAAGAGCGGAAAGAAGCTCTTTACCTCCACGGTCATCCCTTACCGCGGTGCGTGGCTCGAATATGAGACCGACTCCAACGACGTTTTCTGGGTAAAGATCGACAAAAACCGCAAGCTCCCCGTCACGGTACTCATCCGTGCGCTCGGAATTGCGGACAACAAAGATATCGTAGGCGCATTCGGCGACGACGTCAAGATCACCGAGACGCTCAAGATCGATACCTGCCAGGCAAAGGGCGACGAGCATAAGGTCTCTCCCGAAAACGAGGCTTACAAGGAGATCTTCTCCAAGCTCCGTCCCGGTGAGCCCATTACGGAGCAGAGCATCGAGCCCGCAAGAATGCTCCTTCACAACCTCTTCTTCGATCCGAGAAGATACGATCTCGGTTACGTCGGAAGATACAAGTACGACAAGAAGCTCGGTCTCCGCGGACGTATAGTCGGCCTTACTCTTGCCGACGACGTCGTCAGCACCGTTACCGGTGAGGTCCTCGCCGAGGCGGGTACCGCCGTCACCGACGAGCTTGCCGACCTCTTTGAAGTAAACGCGGTAAACGATATCTCCGTCACCGTAAAGAGCGAAAACGAAAAAGGCGAAGAAAGCAAGGACATCAAGCTCAAGATCTTCGGCAACGGCACGGTCGATCCCGTCAAGGTTTACGGTGTATCCCTTGAAGACTGCGGTATCAAGGAAAAGTGCAACAAGAGGATCCTTGACGAGATCCTTGAGAAGTACAGCGGCAGTTTCGAGGACGCAAAGGACGAGATCAGAGCAAGACTTTCCGAGCTCGTTCCAAAGCACATCACTAAGGACGATATCTTCTCCTCCATCAACTACGTCATCTGCCTGTCTCACGGCATAGGAACGATCGACGACATCGACCATCTCGGCAACCGTCGTCTGCGCTGCGTCGGCGAGCTTCTCCAGAACCAGATCCGTATCGGCTTCACCCGCATGGACAAGAACATCCGCGAGAGGATGAACGGACAGAGCGGCAACATCGAATACACCGTCGAGTCCTTCGTCAACTCCCGTCCGATCACCACCGCGATCAGAGAGTTCTTCGGATCTTCTCCTCTTTCGCAGTTCATGGATCAGAAC
>JAGHTD010000064.1 GCA_018065475.1 Candidatus Colimorpha enterica | reverse complement strand
TCATTACGATGCCCGATCGTACGTGATCGCCGCTTATCTTGACGACAAGGGAAATATCCTGTGGCAGCGCCGCATCGAACACGGCTTCAGTACCGAGCACTGCATTTCGGCGGTCGAAAACGGAGACGGTACGCTGACTGTATTCACCAAAGTAAGCCCCGTCAGAAACAGTGTCGGCAGATTCATTTACCTCTCCTGCTTCGACACGGAGGGGAACGAGCTCGGCAGCATCAAAAAGGAAGTGTCCTTTGACGTCAGAGCGGCTTGCCGTTTCGGAGACGGATACATAGTGGAAACTTGCGACTCTTCGGACGGAAAATCGGTCTTTTGCGGAATGGACCGTGAGGGAAATCTCACCGACGGCTTTTCGATCGAAGAAGAAGGCCTCTATTATGAGATCGTCGATCTTGCCGAATATGACGGGCGTCTGTATCTTTCAGCTTCCGCTTCCCGCATTTCGGGCGATGAGACAACTCGTTCCACATACACAAATACAACATACATCAGAAGGTATTTATATGAGAATTACGAAATGAAAGCGGTTCCCGGTGAAGTGCTGACTTCGCTTATGAGAGAGAACTTTACCGCCGTGATTTTCGTGTGCGATCCTTCGGACGGAACAGTGAAGACTTACTATTCGGTAAAAGGATCTTTCGGAGGCGAACTGTCTGTGAACACGTCGGGACAGCTCGAATGGACTACGACAAATATCGTTAATTCCTCCTACTGGTATATGAACTCTTTTAGGTACTTGTGCGCGTGCAGAGAGATCATCTATACCTTTGACGAAAACGGCGGTCTGATCGGCTCGAAAGACACCGGCAGGGCAGTTTCTTATCGTTTTCTTTGACGCGCGGAGGAACGTGGGGAACAAGCAAATGCTTGCGCTTTACGCATTCGCTCGCCTTGCTCCTCCTGCCGCAGGGGACGGCAGCCATATCGTTTTTCAAATCCGGCAATCGGGAGGAGCAAGCCCCTCCCCTACGATCAAACGGTTTTGATATGCTCCGAATAGAATGAAAGACCTCACCGTTTGTCCAGCTCCCTCCGGGTACGCACTAACTAAGGAGCGAAGCACCGACTGTCCAGCTCCCTCCGGGAGGGAGCTGTCGAGCGAATGCGAGACTGAAGGAGCCCGCGGTATAAACGATTATGCATCGCTATATATAGAAACGAAATGTAATTGTCAGTATATCTTTCATCGGTGAAGATTATCTGACAATAAAGCGATCGCCGGGCTCCTCCACCGCTCCGCGGAGCCCCCTCCCGGAGGGAGCTGGACAGCGGCGAAGCTTTTGCATTCTATTTGATGTTATCAATTATCGTCAGTTCACCCCTACGGGTTGCCGGATTATTTGTGCAGATTTCATTGAACGGGATGTCGGTGGAGCGACAGCGTAGCATGCGCCTATCCCCTACGGAGAGACATTTTGCCGTACAACGGGAGGAGCAAGCTGTAACAATCCTACTCTATACACAAGCCCCTCCCCTACGAAAAAAAGGTTCATCATAAAAAGCCGCCTCACCCTCTCAAAATGGAGGTTGACGGTGCTTCATCTCCCGAAATCACGTCTCCCAACAAAAAAACAGGCCGATGTTATCGACCTGTTTTCTTTGAAAAACCTGTTTATTCCGCGGTATTGGCTTCGGTGTCAGCTTCGGTATCCGCCTCGGTATTCTCCTCGGTGCCTGCCTCGGTCTGATCGTCGTGAGATTTTTCTACGGTCTCACCGCTTTCGGCGAGGGCAGCGAGCTTGTTCTGGCAGGTCTTGCACATACGGGTCTTGCCCGCCTTGACAGCGTCGGCTGACTTGCCCTCGAAGAGATTAACGGAATGGTTGAGGTGCGGGCAGTCCTCGAAAGCGTGGAAAACTGTTCCGCTTTCAGTCCAATAAACTGAATCGTAAAGTCCGGCGTTTGTAAGCATTTCCTCCTGGCTGACGGGGTTCCAGTCGATACCGAAGAGGCAGCAGACTACGAGAGCGCCGGCGGCGATGATGGAAGCCATCGTCTTGTCCTTTTTGGAGGCGTTCTTGTCGGTGAGGGAGATGATGATGAAGGGGATGAAGGCGATAGCGGCGATGATGACGCCGAGATTGTTCTGAATCCAGAACTTGACCTTATCCTTCTTGGAAGCGGGGTCGGTATGGTTTGCCTTTTTCCAGAGGAGGGAACCGATGACGACGAGGATGAGGTCGAGTGCGAGAGCGGCGATCCAGGCGATCGTGTGTCCGGGTTCCTCGCAGAGAACGCCCCATTCGAGCTTCGAGGTGAAGAAGAGGACGGCGAAGACCTCGCAGACGAGGCCGAGGATCCAGAGGATGACGGTGGCGATCCTGTAAGGAGCGGCGTTCTTTTTGGTTACGGCAAGGAGTTCTTCCTTGGAGTTTGTCGTGGATTCAACGTGTGTGACGTTGTGGGTGACTTTTTTTGCTGCCATGATTGTGTTTCCTTTACTATTTTTGCGTCTTTGACGCTGATTTTTTGGGTTGGAGTGAGGGATCGTATTTGATGATATACGGAATGACTGCGCCGTAGGGGAGGGGCTTGCTCCTCCCGCCTGCTGACTGACGGGTTGTGATAACAATATATAGAATGGTAAAACTTCACCGTCTGTCCACCTCCATCCGGGAGGGAGCTGTCAACGCAGTTGACTGAAGGAGCCCGCGGCGCTAACGATTTAGTTTCGGAATGAATAGGAACGATACCAAACCGTTAGTTATTCTTCCCTCGGTGAAGATTTGCATACAATAAAGCGATCGCCGGGCTCCTTCCGTCACGGCAGAGCCGTGCCACCTCCTTCCCGAGGGAGGTTGACAAGCGAGTGCTTACTTCAAAGTTAGTGCTTCACCGTTAGAATCGGGAGGAGCAAGCCCCTCCCCTACGAAGAAATCGCCTTCTCGCCCTCTCCGAACGAAGTTTGACAGTGTATCTTATCTTTGAAGTTTACCCCATCACCGACGTCCAGAAATGCTGGCCGTAGATGTCGGTGATACGGTAGGTCGCGCTGAGGGTACCGTCAACGTAAACGTCGGAGACGGTCAGCGTGCCGTCGTAGGTGATCTTATCCCCTATGCGGTAGCTGTCCTGATACTCGCCGGCGTAGGTGTAGTAGTCGCAGAGGAACTCGATCTCCGCGCCGACGGCGAGGTCGGAGGTCTTTGCGACGGTGTCGGTCTCGCCTCCCGCGTAAGCGAAGGTGACTCCGCTGACGTAACCCTTCGGGTTGGCGTTGTCGAAGCTGACGGTGATATCGGATCTTTCGCCGTTATAGAGGACGGGAACTCTGCCTTTGATCGTGTAATTCGTTCCGTCGTCGAAGGTCGAAACGTGGTAGTAGGCGACCGCCTGGCCGTTGAGGGCGAGCCACGTTCCGTCGTACTCGGCGAGGAGCTCGCCTCTCTCCGTGTAGGAGAAGACGTTGTCGAGACCGAGGTCGATGAAGCCCTCTCCGTCGTCAACGAAGACGTTGAGCTCGATGTCGTGGACGAGAGCCCATTTTTCGTCCGGAAGGGAGATCACGTTCTGCCCGTCCGACTTTTTGAAGATGAAATCCGAAGCGTCGAGGCGGTTTGCGGCGACGAAATCCGACGCCTTGCCGACGTTGAGCCCCGAAAGGAAGGAAAGTCCCGTCGAGGCAAGTCCGGAGATGTCAATATCCGACGAGCCGCCGATGAAACCGTTGAGAAGCGAAGAGATCGCGCTTGAGGACGAACCGCCCGTAAAGGACGAGAGCGTTCCGAGGAGTGAGGGGAGAGCGGAGGAAGTGCCGCCCGCGGCGACCTGACCTGCCGTTTCAAGTCCCGCGAAGGACTTTATGCACTCGGCGTACTCGTCGTCGAGGCCGATGGCGTCGTACTCCCTGACCGCGCTGTCAACTGTCGATACCCTGCGGTAGGGGAAGTAGATAGACAGGCCGTAGGAGTTGGTCATTGAGGAGGACGCGCGGTTGTACTTGACTGCGCTGAGGATGGTCTCGGCGAGTGCCTTGCCTTCCTTGGTGTCCATTCTCGTTGCGAGATCGACGAGATCGACCTGGTCGATCTTGCTGCTCGGCGAGAACTCACGTGAACCGCTTCTCGCGTCGGAGATCTCCTTGTAGGAGTCGGAGTTG
>JAGHTD010000075.1 GCA_018065475.1 Candidatus Colimorpha enterica | reverse complement strand
GTCGACTACCGTTTCACGGCGTCGATGGAGGACAGACTCGACGGCATCGAGGACGGAAACTCAACGATGACGGACGTTCTCTCGGAGTTCTACACGGGCTTCAGCCGCGAGCTTGACGAAGCGTTTGCGACCGTGTCGAAGGACGACATCGAGCTCCCCGTCGAGGAGACCGACATCATCTGCGACAAGTGCGGAGCGAGAATGGTCATCAAGCGCGGGCGCTTCGGCACCTTCGCCGCCTGCCCCAACTACCCTGCGTGCAGAAACACCAAGACGATAGACAAGGACGGCAATCCCGTCGAAAAGAAGGTCGAGGAGCCCGAAAAAATCGGCGAACAGTGCCCCGAATGCGGTGCCGACCTCGTAAAGCGCAAGAGCCGTTTCGGCGAGTTCATCGCCTGCCTCAACTACCCGAAGTGCAGATACACCCGTGAGATCATAAGTCCCATCGGCGTTTCCTGCCCCGTCTGCGGAGGCGACGTGATCGCAAGGACGTCAAAGAAGGGCACGCAGTATTTCGTCTGCATCAACAATCCCGAATGCAAGTTCATCTCCTGGACTATGCCCACCAACGAGAAATGCCCCGTCTGCGGCGGTATGCTCTTCAAAAAGAAGAACTCCGAAGATCTCGTCTGCGGAGACAAGAACTGCGGATACACCAAAAAGGCAGAAAACAATGACTGACTTCGTCAACGTCGTCGGCGCCGGCCTTGCCGGCTGTGAGGCGGCGTATCAGATAGCAAAGGCGGGAGTGAAGGTACGGCTTCACGAAATGAAGCCCGAAAAATACTCACCCGCACATCATTACAGCGGTTTTGCGGAGCTCGTCTGCTCCAACTCACTGCGTTCGAGACAGCTTTCAAACGCCGTGGGACTGATAAAAGAGGAGCTTCGTCTGCTCGGTTCGCTCATTATGGAGTCGGCCGACAGAGCCGAGGTCCCCGCCGGAGCAGCGCTTGCGGTTGACAGATACCTCTTTTCGGATTACATTACCGAGAAGATAAGATCAAATCCCCTCATCACGGTTATCGAGGGCGAGATCACCGAGATACCCGAAGGGGTTACGGTGATCGCTACCGGTCCCCTCACCTCCCCCGCCCTTTCCGAAGCGATAGGAAAGGCCGTCGGCGCGGATTATCTCAGTTTCTTCGACGCCGCCGCGCCCATCGTCGATGCTTCGACGATTGATATGTCCAAGGCGTGGTACGCCTCCCGTTACGGCAAGGGAGAAGCGTCGTACATCAATTGTCCCATGGAAAAGGACGAATACGAAGCGTTTTGGAAGGCGCTGACCACCGCCGAGGAAGCGGAGCTCAAGGAGTTTGACAGAAAAGAGCAGGCGGAAATGAAGGTCTTTGAAGGCTGTATGCCCGTCGAGGTCATGGCAAAACGAGGCCCCGACACGCTCCTTTTCGGTCCTCTCAAACCGGTAGGTCTTCCCTATCCCGGCACCGACAGAGAGCCGTACGCCGTCGTTCAGCTGAGGCAGGAAAACGCCGAAAAAACGATGTATAACATCGTCGGCTTCCAGACGCACCTCACCTTCCCGGAGCAGAAACGGGTATTCGGAATGATCCCGGGACTTGAACACGCAGAGTTCCTCCGCTTCGGCGTAATGCACAGAAACACATACATCTGTTCCCCTTCGCTTCTCGACCGCGACTATTCGGTGAGAGGCAGAAACGAGCTGTTCTTCGCAGGTCAGATGACCGGCGTCGAGGG
>JAGHTD010000272.1 GCA_018065475.1 Candidatus Colimorpha enterica | reverse complement strand
GACCTTGTAGTAGCCTTCCTTGAGATCGAAGAGGGCGCGTCCGTTCTCGACTCTGCCGCCGAGCTCGCTTACGTCCAAGTCGAGACCGTTCACGTTCAGCTTGCCGTCGGGGCAGACCACGGAAACGTGAGCGGTGAGCCCGTCGTAGAACTCGAAGGAATAGACCGTCTCGTCGTTGACGAACTCCCAGCCGGAGGTTATGCTGTCGTAGTCGGCAAAGGCGGAGGTGATCCTCTTCTGTCCTTCGGGGATGAACTTTCTGAAGTCGGGTGTCGGGCAGAGGACGAAGTCAGTCTCAAAGCCGGGATTCTCGGGATCGGGACGGATACCGCACATTCCGGAGTAGAGCCACTCTGCGACTGCGCCGTAGGAGTAGTGGTTGAAGGAGTTCATCGAGACGTCTCCGAAGCCCTTTTCAAGCGTGTAGGAGTTCCAGCGCTCCCAGATCGTCGTTGCGCCCTGGCGCACGGAGTACAGCCAGCTCGGGTCTGCGGTCTGAAGAAGGAGGGAATAGCAGAGATCGCTGAGTCCGACCTCGTCGAGCGTCTGGCAGAGGATTCCGGTGCCGAGGAAGCCCGTCGAAAGGGTGTAGTTGTTGTCGATGATCTTCTTTTCGAGTCTCTTGATGAACTTCTCTCTCATCGCGCCTTCAACGAGGTTGAAGCGGAGAGCGAGGAGGTAGCCCGTCTGAGTATCGACCGTGAGCTTGCCCCTCTTGACGTAGGTCTTCTTCCAATAGGTTTTGAGCTTCTTGAAGAGATTTCTGTAATGTGCTTCACGGCGCGTCTTGCCGAGAATACGGCTGTATTTCTCCATGAGGGCGGCGTCGAGAGCGTAGTAGCAGACCGAGACGTATCGCTTGTCGGTGATCTCGTAGTTCAGCCAGTCACCGTAGCTGATGTTGGGCCCTTCGAGACCGAAGCGGGTGAGGTACTTCATATATGATTCCATCGAAGCGTAATGCTCTTTAATTACGTCGGTGTCGTTATACATTCTGTAAAGGACGTCGGGGATGATGACTGCGGCGTCAGCCCACGCGCCGTTGCTCTCGTGATTCTCGCCGGGGAGAACGCGGGGGAATACGTCGGAGTAGGAGCCATCTGATCCGACCTGAGAGTCGCGTCCGTCGCAGAGCCACTTGCGGAGGAACTCGTCGGTGTTGCCGATGTAGGAAGCGGCTCCGCTGAATACCTGCGTGTCGCCCGTCCAGCCGAGACGCTCGTCACGCTGAGGGCAGTCGGTGGCTGTGGAAAGGTAGTTGCCCTTCATACCGTTGACAATGTTGGAATAGAGGCGGTTGACCTCGGGATCGGAGCAGAAGAAGTTGCTGATATGGCCGTCGTAAACGTCGCTGCCGATACGTGCGCCGACGACGTATTCGATCTCGACGTCATCGTCGGCTCTTACCTCGACGTAACGGAAGCCGTAGAAGGAGTGACGGGACTCGACGTAGTCGTCCTCACCGTTTGCGATATATACGGAGCGGGCGAGAGCGGTACGGTAGTTGAGGATATACATACTGCCCTTGGGGCCGTCGTTGCCTCTGCTCTTGTCACCGCTGTCGTTGAGCATTTCTGCGACGAAAAGCTCGACGCGGGTGCCCTTCTTCGCCTTGATCTTTGCTATGGGGCGGCCGACGAGGTTCTGACCGAAATCGCAGATCATCGCCTGACCCTTTTTGAGGACGCCCGTTTCACAGCCGTCTCCGACCTTCTTGGAAACGGCGTTTATCTCGCCGTAATCGGTGCCGTTGTCGATCGTTCCGCAATGGACGGTGGCGGAGATCGCGCTTATGTCTTCAAGGTGGAGGATGGAGCCGCCGCGTGCGGGCTCGATCTTGCCTTCGTAGTCAAACAGCTTTGCGGGCATCCACTTGTGCGCCTCGGGCTTTACAGCCGCGTGGGGAATACGGGAATCGAAGTATTCGCCGTCCCAGATCTGGGCGGTGAGGACGGGGCCGGTGACTGCGGAATCCCAGTCGGTGCCGGACGCGATGATCTCGCGCTTGCCGTCGGTGTAGGTGATCTCGATCTCACCGCAGAAGGCGGGTACCCTGTAGCCGTAGAAGCCGAAGGAGATCCTGCCCGTCCACCAGCCGGTGGAGACCTCTGCCACGAAGAGGTTCTTCTCGTCGCAGAACTCGGTGATGTCGTATTCAAACTCGAATACTCTTATGCGGTAGTCGGTCCAGCCGGGCTTGAGCTCGTCTTCACCGATACGCACGCCGTTGATGAACATATCGAAAATGCCGAGCGAGGTCGCTCTGACCTTCACTCTTCTTATCTTTTTCTTGATCTCAAAGCTCTTTTTGACGGTGAGGATACCGTCGCCGGGTTCGAGCTTGTGCTCGTAGCTGTTGAAGGTCGTGAGTCTGTTGTGCATGTGCCACGCGTGCTCGTAGCTCTTGGCTTCGAGTCTTTCGCAGGTGATAAACTTACCTTGTTTCATAATATGCTCCTTTGCATAATTTGATTGAAAAAATTATATCATAAAAAATGTGAAAAGTCAATCTTAATATCTCCGAAAAGGGTTTACAAAAAGGAAAAAAAGTGGTAAAATATAGACACTCAAAAAAAGAAAACGAGGTGGGCGGAATGGACGCAGGTAATCCGGACAGTAGTGTGCGATTATATGGTATCATAATAGCCGAACATTTCCGCCTGCAAGGATAAACCGAGAACGTAGGTTCTCTTTTTCTGCGCGTACGGAAACGTTCCGTATGCGTTTTTTCTATTGAAAAAGAAAGGGAACCGAAAAATGGAAGATGAGATCATAGCCACTCTGGACATCGAAAAAGCCGTCGAGCTGGCTGAACAGAAAAAGTATTACGATTTGAGACAGATGCTGATAGAGGCGGAGCCCGCCGACATCGCTCTTTTCATGGACGATATCGCCGAGGAGTCGAGACCGGCGATATTCAGAATACTCCCGAAGGAACTTGCATCCGAGGTCTTCGTCGAGTTTGACTCCGACACACAGGAGGCGCTCATCCGCTCCTTCAACGATAAAGAGCTTAAAATAATCTTCGACGACCTCTATCTCGACGATACCGTCGATATCATCGAGGAGATGCCCGCGTTCATAGTCACGAGAATACTGTCGAGCGCGACGAAGGAGAACAGGGCGCAGATAAATCAGCTCCTCTCCTACCCCGAGGACAGTGCGGGTTCGATCATGACGACCGAGTTCGTCAACCTCCGTCCGACGATGAAGGTCAGCGAGGCGCTCGAACATATAAGAAAGGTCGGTATCGACTCCGAGACCGTCTATTACTGCTACGTAACCGAGAACAGAAAGCTGATCGGTGCCGTCACGGCGCTCAACCTCATCCTTTCCGATCCCGACGTGCTCGTCTCCGACATTATGGTCGATAACGTCATAAGCGTCGAGACTACGACCGACCAGCAGGAGACCGCCGAGATGATCAGAAGGTACGACTTCCTTGCGCTTCCGGTAGTCGATAAGGAAAACCGCCTCGTCGGTATCGTAACGGTCGATGACGCCATCGACGTCATCCAGGAAGAGGGAGAAGAGGACATCGAGATCATGGCGGCTATGACGCCGAGCGACAAGCCCTATCTCAAGACCTCCGCCGTCAAAATATGGCTCAACCGTATCCCCTGGCTGCTCCTCCTCATGGTTTCGGCGACCTTTACGGGAATAATCATCTCGTCCTTTGAGGACGCACTCGGGAAAATGGTGGTTCTCACCGCCTTCATCCCGATGCTTATGGACACGGGCGGAAACGCCGGCTCGCAGTCCTCTGTCACGATCATCCGCGGTATCTCGCTCGGGGAGATCACCTTCTCCGACATCCTTTCGGTCGTCTGGAAGGAGTTCAGAGTGTCTATCCTTTGCGGTATCGCCCTCGCCGTCGCCACCTTCGGAAAAATAATGCTCGTCGATCGCCTCATCATGGGCAACGCCGACGTCAGCGTTATGGTCGCTTTTGCGGTCTGCGGTGCGCTTGCCCTCACCGTTATGTGCGCGAAGATCATCGGCTGCACCCTTCCCATGCTGGCGAAGAAGATCGGTTTCGACCCTGCCGTCATGGCGTCGCCGTTCATCACGACGATAGTCGATGCCGTCTCGCTTCTCCTCTATTTCACCTTCGCAAAGACGCTTCTCGGATTATAAAAAATAAATCCCGCTTCGGCATGAAACGGGATTTTCTTTTGCTTATTTATCAGGTGCCTACTGCGGGCAGCAACGTCAGGACGATGCTGCCGTCGTCCTTTTTCTCGACTGCCATGAGCCCGAAGACGTGAGAGTGCTCCCCACACCCGTACTGCTGCGTCGTTTTCTCTGTGACGTGGGCAATACATTCCGATTCTAATATATAGCGGTAATAATCGTCAAGCGTCCAGGAAACATAATTGCTGAAACGCCCGTCGGTCAGATAGTTTTCCTCATTGTATTCGGCGATCGACGCATTAAGCGATTCGAGAATAATGTCATAATAATTACTGATCGTATCGGAGTCCGCTTTGGTCAGGGGGTTCATTCCGCGCATTTTGAAATATTCGATCTCAGTATCCGTAAATAATTCTTCCCAGGTTCTGGTGAGATTACATCCGTTCGCGTTTGACGGCTCTTTCGTTGCGGTGCCGTCGGGGTTGATCGTCAGTATCACGGTACCTTCGACAGGCGGGACGGGCGGTAGCGTTTCGGGAACGTAGGATGTGCTTTCTGCGGTCGTGACGGAAGTGTCATCCGTCGGCGAAGCGGGTTCTTTTGCGCAAGAACAGACGAGAGACAGCATAAAGCAAACGGTGAGAAGCAAAGAGATTATTTTTTTCATGATTTATTCCTTTCTTGATATACTTTTCTTCATTGCTGCGCCGCGAAATCATCCTCCGACCGGCGGGAGCAGCGTCAGGACGATACTGCCGTCGTCCTTTTTCTCGACTGCAATGTACCCAAAGATGTGGGAGTGGTCTCCGCAGCCGTATTTCTGCGTCGTTTTCTCCGTGACGTTGGAAATGCATTCGGTCTGGAACATAAAGTAGTGAGAACTGTTGGAGACCCATGTGACATATTCGGTTGTCCGGTTTCTGATCAGACAGTTTTCTTTTTCATATTCCGCAACCGACTCTATCAATGAGTTGTAAATGAAATCATAGTATTTGTCGATCATTTCGACGTCGGCTTCTGTCAGCGGGTTTATTCCCTTTTCTTTGAGATATTCGCAGTACTGCTCGTCAAAGATATGTTCTCTTACCAGCTGGTCGCAGGTGCTCCAACCTTTCGCGTTCGACGGCTCCTCCGTCGCGGTGCCGTCGGGGTTGATCGTCAGTATCACGGTGCCTTCGACAGGCGGTAGCGTTTCGGGGACGCAGGAGGTGCTTCCTGCGGTCGTGACGGAAGTGTCATCCGTCGGCGAAACGGGTTCCTTTGCGCAGGAACAGAAGAGCAAAACGGCAAAACACAGGGCGAGCAATAAGAATACGGTTCTTTTCATCACGGTTTTTCCTTTCTTGAACAAGATTCCGAGGGGATTATGTTGTTTTACGGTGGTTACTGCTTATATCTTATCATATTTTTTGAGAAAAGTCAAGAAAAAACCGGTCATCCTTCACGGATGACCGGGATTTTGTTATCAGACCTTTTCGTTTGTGCCGTAGTAAGCGTTGAGATACATCTGCTTGATCTCGCTCATGAGCGGGTATCTCGGGTTTGCACCGGTGCACTGATCGTCGAACGCCTGCTCTACCATCTTGTCGAGGCGGGCAAGGAAGTCTGCCTCGTCGGGAACGTAGTCTCTGATCGTGGGCTTGGTCCCGACCTTTGCCTTGAGCTCGTTGATGTTCTTGATGAGGTTTTCGAGCTTCTCCTCGTCGGTGTTGCCTCCGAAACCGAGAGCGTCTGCGATCTCGGTGTATCTTGCGAGGGTGTGAGG
>JAGHTD010000199.1 GCA_018065475.1 Candidatus Colimorpha enterica | reverse complement strand
AAGTAATCCTTGGATACAAGGACGGTATTGGTATTGTTGTGGGTATAGGACACCACCTCTGCGGTATAACAGCTGTTTCCGAGGTTGGAGGTCCTGCTCTTCTTGGCAAAAACGAGGGGGCAGGAAAATCTCTCTGCCACAAGGGAGGCGATCCCGATACCGGATGCCTCAATGGTGAGTATCTTGTTTACGCCGTCATTTTCAAAAAGTCTATGGAACTCATCGGCAAGAAGTGCGGCAAAAGGAACATCAATCTGATGATTGATGAATGAATCGACTTTGAGAACTTCTCCGGGGAAAACTTTTCCGTCTTTTAAGATTCTATCTTCAAGCAGTTTCATAATAAATACTCCTAAATACACCTAAAAAAAACAAAAAAGAGACCGTAGTCTCCGAATGCCGAAAAAAGCAGCACAGATAGTCCGAACTGAGGCGTCGGGTAGAGACTTCAAAACCATTTAACTTTGAATTATATCGTGTTACGGGTATTATACACTTTATATTCCCGTTTGTCAAGTGTTTACGTCAAAAAAAATAAAAGGAATCAGAAAAAGATTCCTTTTACGAATATTTCGATTCCTATGATGAGCAGGATGATACCGCCGAGGATAGTCGCCTTTCCGGAAAGCTTTGTCCCGAACTTTTTGCCGATCTCTACACCGCAGACGCATATTATGAAAGTCACGATACCGATTATCACCGATTCAAGCACGGCGAGGACGACCGGAAGATTGGAGATCGTAAAGCCGACCGAAAGCGCATCGATCGACGTTGCGACACCCTGAACGGCAAGAGTGGAAAACGAGAGCGAGACCGTCTTAATCTCTTCCCCGCCCTTTGCTCCTTCGATGATCATTTTGATACCGAGAAAGGCAAGAAGGATCAGCGCGATCCACGGAATGAATATCTGAAACTTCTCAAACGCATCGGCGACGCTCTTGACGCAGAACCAGCCGATGAGAGGCATGGCGGTCTGAAAGAACGCAAAGACCGAGGCGATTGCAAAAGAAGTTTTCTTCCCCGCCTTCGGATACTGAAGCCCGTTTGAAAGCGAGACCGAAAACGCATCCATCGCAAGAGCGATACCGAGCAGGACACCGTTTACTATAACGACCCAGAAGCTTGTCATGATTTGTGCTTTTCGGGGTTGTATTTATACAGGACGAAACGGTAGCCGATCACCTGAATGACCTCGGCTCCGGTCGCTTCGGCAAGCTGTGAAGCCGCTTCCTTTGCGGAAACGGGAGAGGTCTCGAGGACACGGAGCTTGATAAGCTCCCTTGCTTCAAGCGCCATAAGTACGTTTTTGACCGTCTCATCGCCTATTCCGTTATGTCCGATCTGCTGAATGGTGTCAAGCTTGTTTGCTTCGGCACGGAGTGCCGCTCTCTCTTTTCCGGTCATATCAGATAAATCTGAGTCTGATGACTTCTTCAAGCTCGGAGAGCTTTGCCTTTATCTCGTCGGGAATGCCGCCGATGACCTCAACGATCGTATAGGCGTAGTCGCCCTTCGAACGGTTGATCATATTCTCGATATTGATGTTTCCAGACGCAAGCGCGAGGGAGATCTTGGAAATGACGCCAGCAACGTTCTTGTGCATTATGCAGATTCGTGAATCCGCGTCGTGAGGAAGGATCGCGTTCGGGAAGTTTACGGAGTTCTTGATATTGCCGTTTTCGAGGTATTCGGCGATCTCGTTGACAGCCATAACGGCGCATTTATCCTCGCTTTCCTCGGTGGATGCGCCGAGGTGAGGAATGCAGATTATCCTGTCGTCAACACCGATAAGGTCGTCGGTGATGAAGTCGGTGACGTAAGCGCCGATCTTACCGCTCTTTACGGCGGCGATGATCGCCTGCGAATCGACAAGCTCGGCGCGCGCAAGGTTGATGATCTTAACACCGTCCTTCATCTTCTCGATTGTTTCGGCGTTGATCATACCTGTGGTGTCCTTCGTCGCGGGGACGTGGAGGGTGATGTAATCGCAGTTCTTGAAAATATCCTCGTAGGTCGCCGCTTTTTCGACGGAACGGGAAAGTCCCCAGGCCGCCTCAACGGTGATATAGGGGTCACAGCCGTAAACCTTCATTCCGAGGTTCTTCGCCGCGTTGGCGACAAGACCTCCGATAGCTCCGAGACCTATGACACCGAGAGATTTGCCTTCGATCTCGTTTCCGGCAAACTTTGACTTTTCCTTTTCGGCAAGTGCGGCAACGCCGATCTCGCCCTGATGGGATTTTGCCCACTCGATACCGCCGGTGATATTACGCGAAGCAAGAAGGAGAGCCGCTATCGCAAGCTCCTTTACGCCGTTTGCGTTTGCTCCGGGCGTGTTGAAAACGACGATGCCGTTTTCGGCGCATCTGTCAAGAGGGATATTGTTTACTCCCGCGCCGGCTCTGCCGATGGCAAGAAGCGACTTCGGGAACTCCATATCGTGCATCTTCGCCGAACGGACGAGGATAGCGTCGGGATTTTCTTCATTTTCCGAAAAAACGTATTTTTCGGGATCGGCGGCGTTGAGGCCGATCTTGGCAATTTTATTGAGAAGTTTTACTTTATACATTTTGATTCCTCATTTGGGATTTTTCTCGGCAAAATCCTTCATAAAGCCGACGAGCTTCTCCACGCCCTCGATAGGCATTGCATTGTATATGGAAGCTCTCATACCGCCGACGGAACGGTGGCCCTTGATGTTCTTGAAGCCGTTCTCTCCCGCTTCCTTTGCGAACTTCTTGTCGATGTCGGGGTTGCCGGTGACGAACGGAATATTCATCATCGAGCGGGAATCCTTTTCGGTCGGGCAGGTATAGTAATCCTGCGAGTCAAGGTAATCGTAAAGAACGGCTGCCTTACGGACGTTGTATTCCTTTACCGCCTCAAGACCGCCTCTGTCAAGAAGCCACTTGAAAACGAGCCCTGCAATATAAATAGGATAGCAAGGAGGCGTATTATACATCGAACCGTTGTCCGCCTGAAGCTGCCAGTCGAACATCGTGGGAGTATCGGTACGGCAATGACCGAGAAGGTCACGGCGCACGATAACGAGTGTAAGTCCGGCGGGGGCGATGTTCTTCTGAGCTCCGGCGTAGATAACTCCGAACTTCGTGACGTCAACCGGCTCGGAAAGGATGCAGGATGACATATCGGCGACAAGCGGAATGTCTCCCGTGTCGGGAATGTAATGGTACTTAGTACCGTAGATTGTGTTGTTGAAGCAGATGTGAACGTAATCGCAGTCGGGGCGGAAGTCGTCCTTCGTCACCTTCGGGATATACGTATTGTTCTTATCTTCGGATGAAGCGACTACGCGGACGTCGCCGTACTTGGTGGCTTCCTTGTACGCCTTTTTCGAGAACTGTCCCGTAACGATGTAATCCGCCTTGCCGGAACCCGTCAGAAGGTTGTAGCATACGGACGCGAACTGAGTGGTTGCCCCTCCCTGAAGGAAAAGAACGGCGTAGTTATCGGGAATGCCGACGAGCTTGCGAAGGTCTGCCTCGGCCTCGGTAATGATCTTTTCGTAGTCGGGAGATCGGTGGCTCATCTCCATAACGGACATTCCGGATTCTCCGTAGCAAAGCATTTCATCACGCGCCTGCTCGAGTACCGGAACGGGAAGCATAGACGGTCCTGCAGAGAAATTGTAAACTCTATTCATATTTCGATCTCCAATCTGTAAAATATGTTATATTATATACCAGAAAATGAATAATGTCAAGACAAAAGTTGCAAAACGGGTGCTTTTATCTATAAATTTGTTAATATTCGATATATTATTCATAC
>JAGHTD010000193.1 GCA_018065475.1 Candidatus Colimorpha enterica | reverse complement strand
GTGGACAGCGGCGAAGCTTTACTTTTCTACATATTGCAAGCAATAATCGTCAGTTATCCGCGTCATGTTCAAGCCGGGGATCAGCGAAGCGAGTTTCTGCTCCCGACGTATTCCGTCCACTTTTTCATGCTCTTTTCAAGCTCCGAACGGAAGGCGTCCTTTTCGTCCCCGACGTAGATATGCGAGGCGTTGGTGAAGTCGAGCCCCGCCAGACCGAGGGAGAAAAGCTCCTCCTCCGATCCGAGGAACATCTTTGCCGAGCCGGGGTCGCCCGCGTTCTCGGCGTAAACCGGGATGTCGGCACAGCCCTTTTTCTCCATATATCCGACGATCCCCGACAGCCGGGCAATGTCGTTTGCGCCCGTATATTGCAGGACGCAGCCGTATTTCACCGCCATATCGACCATAAATCCGTTGTCGGCGGCAAGACAGACGCCCGAGCCGGGATCTGCGGTCTCCGCCGCCTGCTTCTTATCCGCTTCGGTCGCCTCGGTGCCGGGCATATAGAGGACGAGCGGGACCGAAAGCCCGTATTCTGCCGTTACCTTTTTGTAAACGCCTATCTGCGCCTCGATGAAGTCCCTTTTCACCTGATAATACCACTCGATGGCGTCGGCGAACCACTGCCCCTTGCCCTCGCCCCTCTTGGGAGGTCTTACGGCGTCAAAGGATGAGATCTTTTTGCCCCGAGCCGAGGACAGGGCGGCATAATCGCCGTATTTTTTCTCCATAGCGTCGCGGAAGCTCCTCTCCGCCGCCTCGCCGAACCACCAAAGGCAGTCGTTCTCGCTCCTTCCCTGCGTCCATTGCGCGGGGTAGATCGGCTCGCCCGCCGCTCCGAAGTCAACGACGAGACCGCCCACGACGGACATATATCCGCTCCTTTTCAGCGCTTTAAGCTCCTGTCGGAGGGCGTTTTCGGTGTAGGAGAGCAGGCCGTCCCAGAAATAGCTGACCGAGTTCACACCCTGCCTGCCCTGCTCGTCGTAAAAATACATCCCGGGGTCGTCCTTAACGTAGGTCGGAACGGTCATCACCGTCGGGATTATCAGCTTGACGGTCAGCCCAACCCGCTCCGCCTCGCGGAGCTGGGTGACGAAATAGTCGGTGAGGGTGCATTTTTCCGCCGTTTTCATGCTGAAACCGCCGTCGATCCTCACCGCGGTGAAGCCCATTTCGGCATAATCCTTGTAGCGTGCGCGGATATCCGCCGCCGTCCCCGTGAGCGTCATCGCCTCCGTTATGCAGAGGGCGAGCGGGTCGTTTTCGCCGTCGGAGGGCGTGTCGGAGGTTTCGGATGTGGTGTCACCCGAGGTGTCACCTGTGGTGTCGTCCGCGGTTTCGCCCGCCGTATTGCCTGCGGTGTCGCCCGCCGTGTTCCCGGAGGTGCTGTCCCCGCCCGGGACGTTCCCCGCGCAGGACACCGCCCCGAAAGCGAGGACGGCGGCAAGAAGGATCAAAAATGTTTTCTTCATCATATTTCGTGTTTCCCTTTGGCAAGCCGATCGCCCGGCTTCGTTTTCTCATCCATTATACACTATTCCGCCGTATTTTGCAAGATTTGAGGGGGATTTCGGCGCGTGCCGATAAGAAAGTTTTTTCAACTTATCCGATACGCGCCGAAACGATGTGTTCCGCCTTTTGCGGAACGTGATGCGCACTTCATGCGTGATGTTCGGCTTCGCCGAGTGATGTGCCTGCGGGCGTGTGAGGAACACATCACATCACTTTTGCGGCAACGCCGCAAAACATCACTATGGCATAGCCATAACATCACTTGCCCGAAAGGGCAAACATCACTTTTTTTCGGAAATTATATATAATTTCCCTGCTTGCTACGGTATGAGACGCATAATAAAGAAAACCTGCTGAAAAGGATTTTTACTCTTCTCAGCAGGTGCTTTTTTATACAAAAACTGCCTTATGAACCCGTGGCATTTGAGGGAAGAAGTTTTCGGTTTTCGGATTTCGGAAAACGGCAGCCGTAACGTAAGATACACCCGCTGTTCGCGGGAGACGAGGCGCATGTTACGAAGCCCGTCCCCTACGGGAATACATTTTGCCATACGCCCGGCTTCCGCAAAAATCCCCAAAAATCCTTGACAAACCGGATTTTTTATGTTAATATATAATAAAGCAATCTCGAAAGAGAAAAAACGGGAGGATACAAACATGAAACATTTTATTTCACTTCTTTTGGCTGCAATTATTATGATCTCCTGCGCTTACCTCTGCTTCGCAGGCGAGGGCAAAGAGATCAGCGTCAATTTCGATGACGGCGACCTCGGCATCTTCGCCCTCGGTCAGTGCAAAGTGCTCCCCGAGATCGTTGACAGAGAGGGCGGAGGCAAGTGCGTCCGTTTCTACAACTCTCCCGAAAACGCCAAGGCGAACCCGAGGGTCAACGACAAAAAAGGCAATTACGTTTCCGGCGGCACAGACTGTTACCTCGACTGGAACGACTGCGCCCTCGCCGAGACCTTCGGACAGCAGGTCGTTATCGAGGTCGAGCTCATGTTCAACGACGTTCCCGGCTTCGATTGGGAGAAGTACGAAGGTCAGAACATCTTTCAGCTTCAGGTCAAATCCTACTGCTCCGACGGCACCTGCGATTGGCTCGACAACCGCCAGCCCGCTCTTATCAGGATCCACGAAGGCAAGCCCGGCTTCACAGCCAAATTCGCAGACAAGATACCTGCCTTCCGCTTGGGCAGATGGTATGACGCCGCCGTCGTTTTTGACTTTCAGAACAAGATCGTGACCGGTTACGTTGACGGCTACAAGGCGTACATGGCCGAGCTTGACCCCAAATGCAAGGATATCGTTTCCTACCGCGAGATATTGTTCGGTCAGCCCGACGCGCAGGGTTTCCCGTTCGACTGCTACATGGATAACGTACGGATCTTCTCCGGCACAAGGCCCGATATAGATATCACACACGATATTGAAGTTGATTTTTACATTCCCCCTTCCGGCGACGTGACGGACGTTTCCGACACGACGGAAACCGGATCCGACAGCACGACCGTCATTGATGATACGACCGTACCCGAAAGCACGACAGCACCCGAAAGTACGACAGTGCCCGAAAGCACGACAGTACCCGAAAGTACGACGGCGCCCGAAAGTACGGCTGACACCGATAAATCCGAAACGCAGCACAACGGCAAAGTGACGGCGATCGCCGCCGTCGCCTCCTCTGCGGTTATCGCCGCCTTGGGTGCGGCAGTCGCTGTCGTCAGATCAAAACGCACAAAGCATTAAAAAGCGCACTGTATGCCGGGCGTTCTTCGGAACGCCCGGCAATTCAATTTTCCCGCCGCACATATATTGACTTTTCCCGCGGAGAAGTGATATAATTATCGTATCGACAACGTATCCCGGAGGAAAAGCCATGTCTCCACAACTCATTTCGTCCTACCCTTGGCAAAAGCGCGGGGTGTGCTTTATGTCGCCCGCGCCCGCAGAGGTTGACGCTTTCTGTTCTCTCATCGACAACGTCCTCGCGCCCGACGGCGTGAACACCATCCTGCTGATAGTCCGCTACAACTACGAATACACCTCCCACCCCGAGGTCAGAGGCGATCAGCCCCTCTCCCTCTCCGACGTGAAGAAGATCGTCGGGACCTGCCGCCGCAACGGGATCGAGCTTATCCCGAAGATGAACCTCCTCGGCCACCAGGGCATACAGGATCACGCCTCGACCCCCGACGGGCTTGCGAGGTCGCACCCCGAGTTCCTCGAGATCCCCCTCGGCGGGAAGCAGAACGTCCACTTCGTTCTCTGCCCCTCTCACCCCGATCTTTTTCCCTTTCTTATGGATCTCGCCGACGAGCTGACCGACGCTTTTGAGGCAAAAACGCTCCATATCGGCTGTGACGAAGTCTTCTCTATGGGTATCTGCGACAGATGCAGGGGCAAGGACAACGGCGAGCTTTTCGCCGGATGGGTGAACCGTATCGCCGCTCATCTGAAATCACGCGGGATAACCACGATGATGTGGGGCGACAGAATGCTCGATGCGGCTTCTGCCGGCTACGGCACCTGGGAAGCGAGCGCCATAAACACCGCTTCCTCCCTCGGCAAGGTCGATAAGGACATAATAATCTGCGACTGGCACTACGAGAACTGCCCCGATTATCCGTCGGTCAAGGCGCTGACGGACGCGGGCTACAAGCTCTGCCTCTGCACCTTTTCCTCTCCCGAGAACGCCGAAAGGTTCTTTGACTGTGCCCGGAAGCAGGATAAAGGTAACGTCCTCGGCACCTTCCACACGACGTGGATGCCGATTACGGAGCTTCTCGACAGACTGAAAAACAACCCCCGAATAACGGAGGACGGAAAGGATGAGATCGACTGGACGGGACGTGTCATCCGCTGTTACTGCCGCTATTACAGAGGCGACGATTATCTGAAGCTCCCGAAACCGACCACCCCGAAAAATCTGTGACTTCGGGAAAGGCATTTATCATTAGTACTCCGCCGACTGACTTTTGATTTGTCAGTCGGCGGAGCGTTTTTTTGATTACACATATAGGTGATTTGATCGGCAAGGCAATTTTTGACTTATCGTCTTTCCGATTATCCGAAAAATGCATATTGATCGGAGTTTATACGATTCGCCTGAACAAGTATTACGACTTTTTCGGATTCCCCGTTTCTGTCATATCCAAGGCCAGTAAAAGCATAAATCGGCTGGATCATTAAATTATCACTATTGCGTGATTGCTCCCAATACAGAAATGTCACATCATCTATTTTCACATCAATTATGCTATTATCGCTTACATAATGCACCATGCATTCACCGCTTTTTATTTTTTGAAATGCTTCTTCAACGGAAATGATTGCCGCCTTGACCTTGCTTTTATAATTCCGGCGGATATTGTACACAACATCAGTGACGTTTCCCGAAGAATCAACTTCAACCGTTATGCGTGAAACACCGCAAACCTCAATGCCGTCAATATCCGCTTTGAAGAAATTGATTCCTATCCCCGTAACAGTCTTTATACCACCGGAGG
>JAGHTD010000311.1 GCA_018065475.1 Candidatus Colimorpha enterica | reverse complement strand
TCGGGGGAATTGATCTTGCCCGTTACCGCAACTCTTATGAACATAGAGACGTCGGCGACGCTTCCTTTGAAGTTCTCGGGATTCAGCTTATACGCCTTCATATCGTCGGCAAAGCCGTTGTCGGCGGCGATCTTCTTGATCTTGTCGAACCATACGTTCATGTCGTCGTCGTATGAGTAAGAAGAGGCGAAGGATGAAAGAACGTTCTTTACGTCCCCGGAATTGAAGGTTTCGGGAATGGCGTCTTCCACGGCAAAATATTTGTCAAAGAAGAATCCCATATAGGGCTTTGCGTCCTTCCAGGTAGCCAGATCTTTTCTCGGCTTCTTTCCGCCTCTGCCTATTGCGAGTATTTTCTTCGTGTAGTCGGGATCGGCGGTGAGCTCGTAATAGAAGTCGGTGTCGTAGTCCTTTGACCACTCGGTGAGCTGTGAATATACCTTCTCGGCGTCGAAATGGGAGATGATATTCTTTGAAACGTCGGAGAGCTTCGCGAGGTCAAGGAGACAGCCGGAGTTTGACATCTTCTTGAAGGAGAAGGGGAAGTCCTTGTAGTGCTTGTCGGGATTCTGCATTCTCCACTCGTCGTAGTTGGAGTTGAGGAGCGTCATGACGTATTCGCAGACACATTCGGGAGCGTAGCCGCCCTTCTTGTAGTCGTTCATATCAAGGCCGAGATCGCGCTTTGAGAGTTTCTTCTTGTTTCCGTTCTCGTCGAGCTTCATGATCTGAGCCGTGTGGATATATTTCGGCGTTTTCCAACCGAGGTAACGGAAAAGCTGAATGTGCTTGGGAAGGCTCGGGAGCCATTCCTCGCCGCGAATGACGTGCGTCGTTCCCATGAGGTGGTCGTCAACGACGTGAGCAAAGTGATAGGTCGGAATACCGTCGGATTTGAGAAGGACGAAGTCCTCGTCGTTCACCGGGAACTCAAGCTCGCCTCTTACGAGGTCTGACGCCTTCACTCTCTTTTCGCCGTCGCCGTCGGAAAGGATACGGAGCGTGAATCTGTCGCCGTTTTTCAGGTGCTCTTCGACTTCTTCGATCGTGAATATACGCTGTTTGTCACGCATTTCGCGGTTGTTCTCGTTTGCTGTTTCGTCCCACACCTTTGCCTTTACCTCCGCCTTCTTGTCGGCGGCGTTGAGGGCTTTCAGCTCGTCTTCGGTAAGGAACGTAGGGTAAGCAAGGCCTTCACTTACGAGCTTTTTGGCAAACACGTGGTAGATCGGTCCTCTCTGGCTCTGCTTATAGGGGCCGTAAATGCCTTTATCTACGATCTCGCCGTTTTCGCCTATTGCGGCGCCTTCGTCAAAGTTGAGTCCGTACTGCGCGAGGATCTTGATAAGCTGTTCTGCGGCGCCGGGTACTTCACGCTTTGCGTCGGTGTCTTCGATCCTCAGATAGAAAATACCGTTTGACTGATGAGCAAGGCGCTCGTCGATCGTAGCTCCGTAGATACCTCCGAGGTGAATGAATCCCGTGGGGGAGGGAGCGAATCTCGTGACCTTCGCGTCCTGCGGGAGATTTCTTTTCGGATATTTGTTCTCTATATCCTCTGGCGTCTCTTTGACGTCGGGGAACAGAAGTTCGGCAAGATAGTTGTAATCCATATCTTTTCCTTTCGGTTTATCAGAAATAGATGCTGTTTTGTCTTTCTTCGTCGAGGGTGGTGGATACGTCGTGTCCCGGGAGAAGCTTGTAGTTACCGTCAAGTGCGGAGAGTTTCTCCACGGACTTCATAAGCTTTGAATAGTCTCCGTACGGGAAATCGTATCTTCCTATACATCCTCTGAATACGGTATCGCCGCAGAAGATCGTTCTTTCTTCCTCGTTTATAAGGCATATCGAGCCGTCGGTATGTCCCGGCGTGGATATAATATGAAGAACGGTATTCCCGAACGAAAGCGTCTTTCCTTCGGTGAGAGCGATATCGGGCTCGGGAAGAACGTACGGCGCGTTTCCGTAACGTGAAGACAGATTGGCTGCGGGATCGGAGGCGAGGACAAGATCGTCGGGCGAATAGCAAAGGGAAGCGCCGAAATGATCTTTCAGCTCGTTCACCGCCATAATGTGGTCAAAATGGCAGTGGGTGAGGACGATGTATTTCAATGTCAGTTCTTTGCTTCCGATCGCCTGGATAAGTCTGTCCGGCTCGTTTCCGGGATCTATGATAATTGCTTCCTTGGTATCGTCGGTCACTGCGTAGCAGTTTGTACCCATGACACCTACGACG
>JAGHTD010000191.1 GCA_018065475.1 Candidatus Colimorpha enterica | reverse complement strand
TCATCATCATTTTAAGGCCGAACTTCTCCGAGATCGCCTCGTTGCGCTTCATAACGTATGAAGAATAGATCCCGTAATCGGCATCGAAAACGTCGCCGATCTCGCTTTCCGCCGCGATGAAGACCGCTTCTCCGTCGAAGTAGTTTTCTTCCAGCGTGCCGAGAGAGGCAAGATTTCTTTCCTCGTAGTCAACCGACGTCACGACGTTGTAATCCTTCGTCTCATCCGTGTCGTCTATACGGGAGGTCTCGGTATCGTCGGCAGAGGTCGTCTCGCTGTCTCCGCGGTTGATTATGATTATTCCGCAGGAGGACAGGAAAAAGGTCGTGAGCGCGAGTATTATCGCCGTTAATCTTTTTTTCATGCTTTCTTGTAAGTTGTTCCTTGTGGGGTGTCGATCAGAGTTATTCCCTTTGCCGCAAGCTCGTTTCTGATCCTGTCGGCCTCGGCGTAATTCTTTGCTTTCTTTGCCGCCGCTCTGAGCGCGATCTGTTCGAGGATCTCGGGATCGCCCTCGTCTTCCTTTACGGGAAGCGGCTTTGTGAGATCAAGGGCAAGCACCCTGTCAAAATCGTTGATAAGAGCGAGCTTGGTCGCGTCGTTGGTCTCCGCCTTGAGCACGTCGTAAACCGCGGTTATCGCAAGCGACGTGTTGACGTCGTTGCTTACTGCGTCGGCGAATACAGCCCTGTATTTGTCAAATACTTCCTTATCGACCTCGCCGTCGTTTGTGAGTGCCGAGCACTTCTGACGGAGTTTGAGATATGCCGTAGAAGCGTTGTCGAGCGCGTCGTAAGAGAAGACGAGCGGCTTGCGGTAATGCGAGAGCAGGCAGAAGAAACGGTATGCGAGAGGATCGTAGCCCTTTTCCTTCAAAGTGTCAAGGATGAGGAACTCGCCCTTCGACTTCGACATTTTTCCGCTTGACGTGTTGAGGTGAAGGACGTGGAACCACCAGTTGCACCACTTGTGACCGATATACGCCTCCGACTGTGCGATCTCATTCGTGTGATGAGGGAAGGCGTTGTCGATTCCTCCGCAGTGGATATCGAGGTATTCACCGCAGTATTTCATCGAGATCGCCGAGCATTCGATATGCCAGCCCGGGTATCCTACGCCCCATGGGCTTCCCCATTTGAGCTCCTGATCCTCAAACTTGCTCTTTGTGAACCAGAGCGCGAAGTCGGCGGGATTGCGTTTGCTCTCGTCGTTTTCGACGCCCTCACGCACTCCGACCTCGAGGTCGTCTGCGTCGTGCTCTCCGAAAACGTAGTATTTGTCGAGCTTCGTTATGTCAAAATAGACGTTGCCGCCGGAAACGTATGCGTAACCGTCCTCGACGAGCTTTTTGATCATCTTTATGAAATCGCCGATACAGCCGGTAGCGGGCTGGACAACGTCAGCTTTCTTCATATTGAGCTCGCGGCAGTCCTTCATGAATGCGTCGGTGTAGAACTTTGCGATCTCCATTACCGTCTTGTGCTCACGCTTTGCGCCTTTAAGCATCTTGTCCTCGCCGTCGTCGGAGTCGCCCGTGAGGTGGCCGACGTCGGTGATGTTCATTACCCTCAGCACGTCGTAGCCGAGGTATTCAAGCGTACGGACGAGAGCGTCCTCCATGATATAGGTGCGGAGGTTGCCGATGTGGGCAAAGTGATATACGGTCGGGCCGCAGGTGTAGATCTTCACCTTGCCCGGTTCGTTTGTGACGAATTCGTCCTTTGTTCTCGTTAAGCTGTTATACAGTTTCATTTTCAGTGTTCTTCTTTCATCATTGCGGCAAGCTTTTCTTCAAGCTGCGATACCTTCATTCTGAGCACGCAGAGCTCCTGCGATACCGGGTCGGGTATATGTATCTGGTCAAGATCGGCATTGGGGTCGATCCTCACATTGTTTTTCTTCACTATACGCGCGGGGATCCCCACAGCGGTACAGTTCTCGGGTATGGAGGAGAGGACGACTGCGTTTGCCGCTATTTTGCAGTTATCCCCCACCCTGATCGGGCCGAGTATCTTTGCTCCGCATCCTACCATTACGTTGTTTCCGAGGGTGGGATGACGTTTGCCTACGTCCTTTCCGGTACCGCCGAGAGTGACGCCCTGGTAAAGAGTGCAGTTGTCGCCTATCTCCGCGGTCTCGCCGATGACGACTCCGCTTCCGTGGTCGATGAAAAGCCCTTTCCCTATCGTGGCGCCGGGATGTATCTCGATACCGGTAAGCATCTTTGCACCCTGGCTGACAATCCTTGCGGGGATGATAAGCCCGTTTTTGTGGAGATAATGCGCCGCCCGGTGAGCTATCACGGCGTGAAAGCCGGAATAAAGAAGGGCGACCTCGGTCTTTCCGACCGCGGCGGGGTCTCTCGCCATGATCGAATCAAGCTCGTCTGATATTGTCTTGTATGCGTTATACACACGGGCAAAAAGTTGTTCCATAGTGTTCCTTTCCGTCCTTCCGGCGGACGGACAGTCTAAAAATTATTTTATCGAACCGTCGGGGTTGAAGAGAGGCAGTTTTTCGAGGAAGCTGATGTCGGTGCGGTCCTGGGCGTCGCCTTCTGCGAGGACAGCCATCTTTCCGGCGATTATACCGCCTGCCTTCTTGACGAGCTGTTCGAGCGCGTAGAGGGATTCTCCGGTGGAGATAACGTCGTCAACGATGAGTATTCTCTTGCCCTTCATCATCTCGGCTTCTCTGCCGTCGAGGTAAAGGTGCTGAGTACCCTCGGTGGTGATAGACTTCACTTCTGCTTCAAAGACGCTGGACATATAGAGCTTCGTCTTTTTTCTTGCGATGAAATAGGTGTTGTCGCCGTGCTGACGGGCCATTTCGCAGGCAAGCGGGATGCCCTTTGCCTCAGCGGTGATGAGATAGTCGTATTCGGGTGCCTTTTTCAGAAGGTCTCTTGCGCAGGCGCAGGTGAGCTCGACCTGACCGAAGATGACGAACGCTCCGATATAGAGATCGTCCGTTACACGGCAGAGAGGAAGGACGTGGTCTATGCCCGCAATATTCATTTTGTAT
>JAGHTD010000085.1 GCA_018065475.1 Candidatus Colimorpha enterica | reverse complement strand
CCGGATACGTTCAGTTCACCGACGATGAGCTTGCAAAAGAGTTCGCCGTCAGCAAGAACAGCCCCACGCCCGACCACATAGTTTACTGCAAGGCAAACTATCTCGAGGAGGAAGGCGACGTCGCTCCCTACACCCTCAAAAAGGACATTGAGGCGTTCACGAAGAAGAACGGCTACGCTCCGAGAGTGATCATCCTGAAAGGCAAGGGCGCGTACATCGTAGGTGCCGACGAAAAGCAGATGAACACCGTGAAGGTCGTCTTCGGCGACCACTGCAAGGTCCAGCATTATTCAAAGTATTTCGGCGGCTACCTCGGTATGACCGACGACCTCGTGAACTTCATCGTAAACTGGGAAGTCGAGAGCTACCGCGCAAAGCAGAACAAATGATATTCCTCTGATCTCACGGAGAAGATTATGGAACAGATCACGCTCAAAGAGCTCAAAATGAGTTCGCGCACAGAGGCGATCGGCTTTCTGAAAAAGCTCTGGAACAGCGAAAAGTCACCCTGCCCGATATGCGGCAGCATACTTGAGCCGCTCCACAAAAAGGCCAAGAAAAGCGACTGCGACTGGCAGTGTAAAACCTGTGACAAGACCTTCAGAACGATAAACCTTCTTTACGAGATCAACGAAAAAATGCCGGATTGAAACTTGTTTATAATGAAAAAACCCGCCGCGGCGGGTTTTTTCATTATGTAATCAATATGACGTTTTTTAGAGGCACGGCGTTTGATCCGTTTATTTTCTCAAATAACGTAAAAAACAATACGGAATGTTTACATAGAAATATTGATGTATATTTCCGTTTATTTCATATCGACAGTATTGTTTCTTTGCTTTTAATAACGGGAACAACCCGACTATGCCGGATCAATAACGGTCAATACTTCAATCATGGTGCGGAACTCTTCTCCGGCTTGATTGGTGAGCTCTACTTCGACTCTCGAGATCATACAGACGTCATTATCCGGTGTCAACACGACCTCCTGCCTTCTGATGTCAAAGCCGTTCAATTCATATTTCGTGCCGTTGTAAATTTTCTTCACCAATTCACCGACGCTTTCATCAATTCTGTTCTTATCAATCGTATCTATATTATGTGCAGACACTTTGGGATCGCCGAAAGAGATCGACGCAATGCTGCCCTTCGACGTGATATCGACTTCAATGTAGTCTGCCGAGTCGAAGCCCTGTATTTTTCTGACGAACGTTACGTAATAAAACGTGATACTGTACTCTTTACCGTCCTTTTCATATACACTCGTGTTTCTTTCATGAGAGCTTACTTCGTATTTATCCAAATCGTCCGTAAACTTCGAGGCAACGTCGCGGGCGATAGGTATCAGCTTATCTTCGATGTTCTCGACTTCATCTTTATACGGTTCGTCTTTTAAGGCGTTGCCGGGCATAAAATTGACGTTTTCGAGCTTATGCTCCTTTCCTGAAACGCCGAACTCCACCCCGCTTTCGTCCCGGTAAACGTCGGATGTGAAAGTATTATACTTCCACCTTATCGAATATTCGTATTTTCCCTTGTAATCAACACCAAGAATGTTTATTGACAGATCTTTCATGTTTTCTTTCTTTTCAAGCAAGTTATGCCAATAATCAACGGTGTCGGATTCTTCAACATTTCCCCCGCCTCCGTCTCCGACATCGCAGACGAAGCTCTGATAAATATTTTTTTGCGACCCACAGCCGGATAGAATACATGCAACTAACACAAGGCATATAATCGTTGCAAATGTAATTTTTAAGGTTTTCATGATGTTTCTCCTCTCAATGTACGTTTTCTTCATCGCTTATTCCTTTTCCAAAAAACAAAAATAATTCTTTTTCGGCTTGTGAGGTCAAAAATTATATTTTCAGACCCGCATCGGACTCACTCCTTTCACAAAATCGCAAAAATGCAAAACGGTACCCCTGTCATATAATGCGGGAGTACCGATGAATGATTCAAAAGTATATCTTTACCGATAAATCGCCCGCAGAAAACGGTTTAATATGTTTCGGGTCAGTTGTTGTTATCTATATTATACACAAAAAACGGGGGGAGTCAAGAGGTTTTCGGGGATTTTTTTCAAAAAAAACGACAAATCTTTGCTATGATCGGCTTTGTAACAGAAAATCCCGGTTGCCCGGGATTTGAAATATTACAGTCTTTCGCTCTTGTAAACATCAAGGAAGTACTTGTAAGTATCGACCTTGAGCTCACCGCAGGCGAGCTCGTCGCAGGCTATGTATGCGTTGTTGTGGTTCTGAAGAGCGGAGATCGTCCATGCGGAGCTTACGCCGTCTTCAACGCAGTGCTTGAGCGCTCTTGCCTTGTTGTGGCCGTTGATGAGGAGAAGGACCTCTCTCGAATCGGTGACGGTAGCGACGCCGACGGAAAGTGCTTTTACGGGAACCTTGGACGGATCGTTGCCGAAGAAACGGGAGTTGACGATCTTGGTATCCTCGGTGAGGTCTCTTACGCCGGTTCTCGAAGAAAGAGAGGTGAAGGGCTCGTTGAACGCGATGTGTCCGTCAACGCCGGAGCCGCCCATGAAGAGGTCGATCCCGCCGTAGGAAGCGATCTTCGCCTCGTATCTCGCGCACTCCGCCTCGAGATCGTCTGCCATACCGTTGAGGATATTTACGTTCTCTGCGGGAATGTCGATGTGATCGAAGAAATTGTCGTGCATGAAGTACCAGTAGCTCTGTTCGTGCTCTCTCGGAAGACCTACGTATTCGTCCATGTTGAAGGTGACGACGTTCTTAAAGGAGACCTTGCCTGCCTTGTTGGCTTCGATAAGGCGCTTATATACTCCGAGGGGAGAGGAGCCGGTGGGAAGACCGAGGACGAAGGGCTTGCCGTCCTTCTTGGCGTTTATTGCGTTTACGATGTGGTTTGCTGCCCACTCGCACATTTTGTCATAGTTCTGCTGAATAATTACTTTCATTTCAGATACTCCTTTGAAATAATCATATATAATATCATATACCTTTTTCAGGAAAAAATCAAGGGTTAAATGCCATTTTTCCGATATTTCGTTCAATTACTTTATCGCGTCGCTGAAATACCGATAAAGTCCCTTCATCTCGGGAAGCACAACGGCGACGTTTCTCCCGCAGACGGAATAGATTATGACGTCGGCGTTCTTTCTCGGGAAGCGTGTGTCGGTGTATTCGGTCACGGGCTTTTCCCCGCTCTTTCGGTAATCGCCGTATTTCATCACGCCGACCACGTCCGACACCGAAAAGGTGTAAAGGACCGAAAACCTCTTCATCAGTATGCAGTGTACCGCCACTCCGCCGTCGTCCCCGACAGTCACCGTATATATCGGAAGGATATAAAACACAGTCGTGACGAGCACGAAGGTGAGAGCGATGCCGAAAAGGAAATATCCGTACAGTCTGCTGATGTTGAAATACATTACCGCCGTCCAGCCGAGACCGGCGAGGACGAACGCAAGCAGACAGAGGGAATAACATATCGGATGTTTGCCGTCGGAATAAAAGATCATCTCTGTCCTCCCGTCAGCCGAAAAACGAGCGGTATTCCCCGTGCGAGAACAGAAAACTGCCGTTTTCGTCAACCGTCAGAAGCCCGTAGGACGCTTTTCCCTCGCTCGGGAGCGACAGAGAGCCGGGATTGAACAGCGTCACGCCGTTTATCCTCTCCTCGCTTGCCCTGTGGGTGTGGCCGTAGAGGGCAATATCGTACCCGTTCTGCGCGCAGAAAGCGGCAAGTCGGTCAAGGCCGTACTTGACGCCGAAGGTGTGCCCGTGACAGAAAAGGAGCTTGTGACCGTAAATCTCAAGCGTCAGCGTATCGGGATAATCGCAGTAAGCGTCGCAGTTCCCTCTGACAGCCGCGGTCATCAAGCCGCCGAAGTCGGTGGCCTCAAAATCCCTTATGCCGTCGCCGAGAAAGACCGCGTAATCGGCCTTTCCCACGGTGTTCATCACCTTTTTGATCCTTCCCGCTCTGCCGTGCGTATCGGATATAATCAAAAAAACTTTCTTCATAAAACAGTAAAGACAATATGCCCCGGAAAGAAGCATATTGTCTTAAAAATCATTCCGCAATATCGACGGTGACCTTGAGGTCATCCTTCATTGCCGCCGCCTTCATAACGATACGGATGCACTTGGCGTTTTTACCCTGTCTGCCTATAACTTTGCCCATATCTGATTCTGCAACGTGCAGAGTGAAAACTATCTCGTCTCCGTCACGCGCCTCGTCGGCTGTGACCTGATCGGGATAATCAACAATAGCACGGGCAAGATCGAGAAGCAGCTGCTTCAGATCGGACATGGTTATCACCCGATGATGTTCTGCTTCTTGAGAAGAGCGCGGACGGTCTCGGTGGGCTGAGCGCCGTTCTTGATCCACTGAGCTGCCTTTTCTGCATCGACAACTACTTCAGCGGGATCGGTAAGGGGATTGTAAGTTCCGATCTGCTCGATGAAACGGCCGTCACGGGGATATCTCGAATCCGCAACGACGATACGGTAGAAAGGAGCCTTCTTTGCTCCGATTCTTCTGAGTCTGATTTTTACTGCCATTTTAATATTCCTCCAAATAGCTGAATGTTTTTTGTTTTTTTATATTAACGGGTTTCCCCTGTTAAACGATTTTGTCAGAAACCGAAGTTTCCCATTTTGCCGAACTTGCCTTTTTTCATCATCTTCTTGTACTTGCCGGATGACATTTCCTTCATCATCTTGCAGGTCTGCTCGAACTGCTTGAGAAGACGGTTGACGTCCTCGACCTTCATACCCGAGCCGGCGGCAATGCGCTTCTTTCTCGAAGGGTTGATGATAGAGGGCTTTTTCCTTTCCTTCGGCGTCATGGAAAGGATGATGGCTTCCATTCTGTCGATCATACGGTCGTCGATGTTGGCGTTTTCGAGCTTAGACTGGTCGATGCCCGGAACCTTGGCGAGGATGTCCTTCATCGGGCCCATCTTTCTTATCTGGCTGAAATGGTCGAGATAGTCCTCAAGGTTGAACTCCGACGTTCGGAGCTTCTTTTCAAGCTCCTCCGCCTGCTTTTCGTCGTATGCGGTCTCGGCTTTCTCGATGAGTGAGAGAACGTCTCCCATTCCGAGGATACGAGACGCCATTCTGTCGGGATAGAACGGCTCGATAGCGTCGAGCTTTTCTCCGACACCGACGTACTTGATCGGCTTTCCGGTGATGTATCTGACCGAAAGCGCCGCACCGCCTCTCGTATCGCCGTCGAGCTTCGTCAGCACGACGCCCGAAATGTCGAGAAGCTGATTGAACGAATCGGCGACGTTGACAGCGTCCTGACCGAGCATTGCGTCAACGACGAGAAGGATCTCGTTGGGGTTGACGGCCGTCTTTATCTCCGAAAGCTCCTCCATCATCTTTTCGTCGATGTGGAGACGGCCCGCGGTATCTATGAATACAACGTCGTGACCGTGCTGCTTTGCGTGCTCGATACCGTTTTTGGCGATCTCGACGGGCGAAAGCTCGGTTCCCTGCTGGAAAACGGGGATCTCAAGCTGCTGACCGACGACCTCAAGCTGTTTGACGGCCGCGGGACGGTAAACGTCGCAGGCGACGAGCAGAGGTCTGCGCCCCTGATCCTTCAGAAGCTTTGCGAGCTTTCCGCAGTGCGTGGTCTTACCCGCGCCCTGAAGACCGACCATCATGACGACCGTGGGCGGGTGAGAGGCGAGACGGATTCGTTCGCCGGTGCCACCCATAAGAGAGGTGAGCTCTTCGTTGACGATCTTGACGATCTGCTGTGCGGGAAGAAGACTTTCGAGGACGTCGGCGCCTACCGCGCGTTCGGTGACCTTCTTCGTAAAGTCCTTGACGACCTTGTAGCTGACGTCGGCTTCGAGAAGCGCGAGCTTGATCTCCCGCATACCTTCCTTGACGTCGTCCTCGGTGAGCTTGCCCTTGCTGCGGAACCTCTTGAAAGCGGCATTCAATTTATCCGTTAAACTCTGAAAAGCCATTTTATGCCCCTCTCATCTGTCTCTGATCCGTTCCGCTATTCCGATGAGCGCCGTCATGTCCCTGCCGGTCTCCCTTTGAAGCTCCTCAAGCATTGAGATGAGCTCCGAGACGTCCTTCTGCATATCGGTGAACTTGTCGGCAAGACCGAGCTTTTCTTCAAGCCCGCTGAGCGTTTTTTCGCTTTTGAGGAGCCGTTCTCTGACTCCCTGCCTCGTGATACCGACTTCCTCGGATATTTCGGCAAGGGAGTAGTCTCCGTTGTAGAACATATCCATGGCTTCCCGCTGATTATCGGTGAGAATATCGCCGTAAAAGTCGAGCAGGACCGACATTTTCAGGTTTTTTGACATAGCGTCGCCTTCTGTAAAGCAAAGCTGTTTACAGATTATACC
>JAGHTD010000093.1 GCA_018065475.1 Candidatus Colimorpha enterica | reverse complement strand
TCCTTTACCTTCGCAAGTGCTTCGACAACGTTTTCCTCGGAGTCCTCGCGGTTGTAAGGATCGTCCTCGTCAAAGTCGGAGTTAAGATCAGAACCGAGAGTTCCGAGAGCTACGGCCTTCACGCCGAGATCTTCGAGATAAGACTTTGCCTTATCGAATATCGAACCGAAGATCGAGGGAGAAACCGCGATAAGTCCCGTGTTAGTGAATGACTGATATACCGCACTGTAAGTACGTTTTCTCGTATAACGGTCATCGATCGTCTTTACGGCGTCGGTCTTCTTGTAGAAGCCGTCGAACATCTTGTCCTTCTGAGCGTAGGAGAAGTCGATATCAAGGAAGAAATCGATTCCCTTTTCAGCACCCCAGTTGATAAGATCGGTGAGGCCCTTGTTTCCGCCGACCTCTTTCTGAACCTTGATCTTTGTGGGAAGCGTTCTCTTAAGACCGCCGTTGATGTAACCGGTGAGCTTGTAAACGAGGTTGGTGATGCCTGCCTCTGCAAGCTCGTTGGTCATCGTCTTGATGTCCTCAAAAGACGTGAGGGACTTCTTTACGTTTACGGGAACAGAGAGGACCTTCTCCATGACGTCCATAGAACCGAGAGTCTCAAGATAGAGCGGGATCTGAGAAGTCTTTTCGAGCTTCTGGATCATACCGTTCTTTTCAAGATAATTTCTGTATGTGAGCGCCATTCCGACGTAGTCGGTATCAAAGAGGCCTGCAGTTTCGAGCTTGTTCTCGGACGCATAATTGTGGTCCGTGAGCATCATATATCTGATCCTGTAGTTTCCGGTGTATTTACGCTCGGAAACGACCGTCCAGGTTGCGTCTCCGGCTACCGAGATGGAGGAGCCGAGGTTATAGCTGTCGCTCGGTCTCGGGTTGAGCTCCGTGAATACGGAGTTGTATTTGTGAGTGAGGTTACCGCCGTGATCGGAGCCGATTGTTGCGAGAGAGTCACCGTTTTCGATGACTGCAAACCAACCGTTGCTTCTGTCGTAGCTGATAGCTTCTGTCTTTGTTACGGTCTTTGTAGCGGGCTCGCCTGTCTCCTCGAAGACTACGACGCCTTCTTCGTTGACGATTACGCCTTCATCGGTGGGATCGCAGGGTACGACCTCCTCCGTTATCTTGTTTTCCTTGATAGTCGTGTTTTCAACAAGTCCGAAAACGGGCATACGCATCGGCTGCTGGTTTGCACCTGCGATCTCGTGATATGCGTAGTCCTGACCGTAAAGCTTACCGGTGATAAGTCTTGACTGACCTGCTTCAAGCACGTCCTCGAATCTCACGAGTGCGCCCGAGCCGTCGGGGATCATCGTGTATCCCTTGAACTGAGAGGAACCTGCGCCGAAATAAGGAAGGATCCCTATGTAGTTGAGGGTGTAGGTGCTCTGGTCGAATCTTATACCGTTTGCGGGGAGACGGACGGAGAGACCGTTTTCGTCGAGAGTGTACTCGAGGGACATTCTGAACTGAACGGGGTTCTTCGCTTCGCTCTCGTACTGAGTCATATCATGGTCTTCCTGGAGAGTCTCGTATGTGTATGCGGGACAGAACTCCTTGATGATCGCCTCAAGCTTTGAAAGCTCGCCTTCCTTGGAGTTCTCATCGATGACATAGATAGCCATACCGTCCTTGGTTACGGGGTATTTCTTCTCCATCTCGGTGATGAGCTTGGCTGTAAGTGTTTTGTCATTGGGGTCTTTCAGATAGTAGAAGGAAAGCAGCTTTGCCTTTCTTGCGTTATCTGTGATGTTTGCGAGGATGAGGTTCTCGAAACGGCTCTTCTCGATGTATCTCGGAACGAGCGAACGGGACTCCTGCTTACCCATGACGTATTCAACTCTGATACCGTTCTTGATGTAGCTTACCTTGATCTGCGATCTGAGCGCCGCCTCAACGTAGCTGTACATCTGAATTTCGTTGCCCTGAAGGTTTGTGTACTTAAGAATGATCTGGGAGAGAAGCTGATTCTTTACGTTATCGGAGGCACTTGCCGAACCGACGTCGTAGGGGTTGGTCATCATGATATCACCGGTGACGGTGTTCTTTACTGCGACTTCACCCGTGTACTTCTCGTAATAAAGCTCATAATTGCCTTTTGTGAGCATGAGCTGCATAGTATCGAGCTTTTCCTGCTTGGAAGCAATCTTGTTCTTAAGATAATCAAGATCGGGGTTGGGGCTGACCTGCTTTGCGGCAGATACAGTCAAAGAAGGAACTGAGCTTATGATTATTCCGATTACCATGCAGAAAGCAAGAAATCCTGACAGAATTTTCTTCATATTCATTTTCCTCCTTTTTACATATTGAACGTGATCTCGGTCACGATACCGGAGATGAATCCGATCATCTTGACGACGAGTGTCGAGAACAGGACTGCACAGAACATTACGAATGCGGCGCAGACGATTGTTCCGACGATAGTGAGAACGTTTTTGAAGAGTGAGTAATCGTGCGTTACCATCATTCCGAAGAAGATGAGTATTGCAAGCCATACCCACGCGATTCCGACGAGCATCGTATAGATCTGAACCTCGGAAGAACCTGCAAGAACGTTTGTGAGCGCAGTTGCGGGGATGATAAGGATGATCAGCGGAACGAGCGAATAGCAGGTTGCGATGAAGATATCCTTGAAGCTTCCTTCTCCGTCAAACAGTGTCGTAAGGCACCAGTTGGACGCCGTCCAGAGAAGAACGGGAACGAGAATCGAAAGGATAGAGGTAAATACGCTGCTGTAGGATGCTCTCGGGTTGATAATGTAAGCACGGCCTATCGACTGATAGATGAAGGTCAGTATCGCGAGCGCAAGATATACGAGCGCAGCACGGATTGAACCTCTCTTTTCGTGCTTAAGATCCCAGAATCCGTCAAACGGATGGAAAATAAGGTGGAATGCGTAGAGCAGTTCCTGACCGAAGGTGTGCTTCTCTTTCGATACCGCAACCCTCTTGTTGACCTTCGCCGCGTAACCGAAGAACTTGGTAATACCGAAGATAATGGCTACAATCACGATCGGGATAACGATGAAGTACTTGCTTGCCCACTGCTGACGCTTGTTTTTGAAAGCGTTTGCGTAGTTGGTGGTCTCGTAAGCACACTTGAACATATCCATCGCCTTGTCATATTCATGCTGGCGGTAGTATGCCTTACCGATACCGATGTAAGCGGCGTCGAAGTTACTGTTTCTCATCAGGATGTCCTGATAGTCGGAAACGGCTGCTTCGTACTTTCTGTCGATCTCGTCCTGAAGCGCACGGATAAGCGTATCGCCGTAGTCAGTACGGGTATATGTCGTGAGCTTTCCGGTGGTCGAGTCGATAAGAAGGATCGTGTCACCCTGGTAGGTGATGGCGGTCACCGTCTGGTTGTTTCCGAGGACGGAGCCCTTGTCACCGAAGATGAACAGAAGGTTTCCGTACTGGTCGTATGTATAGACCTTGGAACGCTTCTGGTCAATGATGGACCAGCTTCCTGCCGGGCCGAGAGCGACGTCAACGATAGTGGAAGCACCGGTGATATCGTTATCAATGGTGTTGTTGCTGACCGTGACTTCACCGCCGGGGCCGAAGAAGCCGTTACGTCCGAGGACGTCGTCGCCCTTGGCGCTGAGCTTCTTGACAGGCGAATAGTCTTTCGACTTATTCTGGATGGAAGACTGCTGCTGGCTGCTGTCGATCGAGGACGTGGTAACGTAAATGAAGCCTTCGTCGTCGATCGTGATGTTGTTGTACTCTGTGGAAACGATCTTCTCGGAGAGAGCTCTCTGCTTTGCGGTCTGGAACTGACGCCAGAAGATGGTCCACGTGCTGACGGAAACCTTCTGAGTACCTATGAAGCCCTGGAAGTTACCGTCGGGATCAAGTGACATAATGCCCTGATATGCCGTGGAGGATACGACGTAGATACGGTTGGAGTTATCCACCGCGAGCGCCGCGGGCTTATAGAGTGCGTTATCCTCGAAGATATCCGATTCGGGCTGTTCAAGAATCCTCTTGTAGTTGCCCTTGAGGTCGAATATGACGATACGGTTGTTGTCGGTGTCGGCAACGTAGATCGAATCGTCCTTTACGAACATACCTCTGCATCCGAGAAGAGAATCGGGGATACCCATATCGTTCGTAAAGTCTTTGATGGTAAATCTGTATTTGAACGCCTTATCAAGGCAGTAAACGCAGCTTGCGCCGGCGTCTACTATGTAAACGTTGCCGTTTTCGTCAACTACGAGGTCGGTAGGGTTGCTGAGCGACGCGGGAAGCTCCATTTCCCTTGCTCCGTACTGCAGGTTTGCAACGTAAGCGTCGGGAGAGAGAAGCTGCTTTCCGTCGATCGAGTATGTGTAGGTCGCTGCCGATGCGCAGAGAGGAAGAACGGTAATAATGCAGATCAAAATAACCGAAATTTTTGCAATAATCTTCATTTCGTCACCTTAATCCTTCATACCTGACGAGCCCATTGTCTCGACGATCTTTGCCTGGTTGATGATGAAAATGATGATCGGGACGCTCATCATGACGACCGAGCCGGCGGAGCTTGCGCCTGCCGATACAGTCGAAATGTTGGCTATTGCCGTGTTGAACGTCTTGAGGTTCTCTGACCATACGTATCCCGAAGCGCCTGCATTCCATACGGACTGGAAGGTCGTAACGAGAAGCGTGAGCCATGCGGGCTTGACAAGAGGCATAACTATCTGCCAGTAGATACGAAGCTCGCTCGCTCCGTCTATTCTTGCCGCCTCGATCATTTCATCCGAAACGTTGGCATCGATGAACTGCTTCATGAGGTAAAGGCCGAGGGTGGATGCCCATACGGGAACGATAGAGATCCAGTATGTGTCAAGCCAATGCAGCCATACGTAAATGAAGAAGTTTGTGATTCCCGCAACAGTCGTACTGATCATAAGCGAATAACGGATAAGAGCAAATATGAAGTTTCTGCCCGGGAACTTGATTTTTGAAAGTGCGTACGCGGTAAGCGAGCCGAGTACGAGGCATCCGAAGGTTGCCGCAACGGAAATGAAGATCGTGTTGGCAAGGTATCTGGAGATCGGAACCCACGTGCTGTTCATGTTGGTGAACAGGTCGAGGAAGTTCTGCCACGTCGGCTTGATTACGTAAAGAAGCGGAGGAGTCATGTTGCGCTCGCCGAGGGGTTTGAATGCCGTGATAAGCAGATACCACATCGGGAGGAACATAGCAAGTCCCATCAGGACGAGGAAGATCGTGATTCCTGCGTCTCCGCCTTTGGAACGGTTGAGGACAACCTTATGGTTACGGACTCTTAATCTTTTTGCCATATCACTGTCCTACCTTTGCTAAGAATTTCTGAACGAGCAGGTTTGCGATCATCATGATTGCAAAGAGCACGACGGCGATCGCCGAAGCGTAACCGTACTCGAAACGCGTTGACATATACTCAGTCAGATGATGCTGAAGAGTCCATGCAACGTAGTCGGTAGAGGGGTTTCCGCAGAGTGCGTTGACTATTGCACCGAAGCCGAAAGCACCGGTGATGGAGAGAACTGCACCGAAGAGGAGGATGGAACGCATCGAAGGAAGGGTGATGTACCAAGCTTCCTGCCAACGGTTCTTGATTCCGTCGATCGCGCCCGCCTCGTAGAGGGAGCGGTCAACGCCCTGAAGACCTGCAATGTTGGAGAGGAACGAAGTACCGAGCGAAGTCCAGAGGGCGACGATGATACAAAGAGGAACGATGTATTTCGTGTCCTTGAAGAAGACGATCGGTGTGTTGATGATGCCCATCTTGAGCAGCCAACCGTTTACGTAACCGTAAATGTTGCCCTGGAAGAAGATACCCCATACAAGGTAAGCGGTACCCGAAATCGAAGGAGCGTAGAAAATGACGGTTACGATCGCTCTGATTCTCGGCGAAAGCTCGTTGGTGAACCATGCGACGACGAACGAAAGGATGAAGGAGATAGGACCGGTCGTGATAGCAAACAGCATAGTGTTGGAGAAAGCGGTGATGAACAGGTCGTCAGCGAGGAAAAGCTGAACGTAGTTCTGCACGCCCTTCCACTCAGGCCATTCAAGCATATTGAATGACGTGAAGCTGAGTGCGATGGAGAGAATGACGGGGACGACCGTGAATGCGAAGAAGATGAGGACGAAGGGGAGGACCATAACGTATCCTGCCCAGTTTCTCTTCATCTGGATCCTGAGGTAACGGCCCTTCGTCATGGGTTTTCCGGCGTAGCCGTAGCCGTGCTCGTTAAGGTTATTAGCTTTTATATTCGTATCAGCCATTTTAATCTACCTCCACCAGTCCGGCAGCCTCTGCGGGCATTTCGGTAATGAATCTGCCCGGGACCCATTTACCCGTGTTGGGATCGATGTAGTCCATCTTGAAGTCGTCACGCTTGCGCGCAAGCTCTTTGTTGATAAGTATTACTCTGTCGAGAAGCTCGTCGGAAGCATCGGAGTTGTTGGAACGTGCCTGAAGGAACGCTGCATCAACGTATGTCTTTACGATGTACTGTCCGGCGTACTCTCTGATACCGACAAGGTTCTTGACCTGCTCGGAGATTGCGGCATATTCTTCTTCGGTCCATGCCTGTCCGATGAGGGCGTCAATCGTTGCGGTATTGTAC
>JAGHTD010000140.1 GCA_018065475.1 Candidatus Colimorpha enterica | reverse complement strand
TTATCTTCATTTTCCCGCTTTTAGGGGATTTTTCGACTGCACATTTATTGACTTTTCCATTTTCACGGTGAGGCACAAACTTTGAATGAGGCACTCGCTTGTCCAGCTCCCTCCGGGAGGGGGCTCCGCAAAGCGGTGGAGGAGCCCGCGGTATAAACAATTATGTATTATGATAAATAGAAACGGAATGTAATTGTTAGTTTATCATCCATCGGTGAAGATTTACAAACAATAAAGCAATCGCCGGGCGCCTTCCGTCACGGCAGAGCCGTGCCACCTTCCTCCCGGAGGAAGGTGGACAAGCGATCGCATCACCGTGGAGCGAACACCCATCCCGGAGGGAGCTGGACAAGTTTCTGCTTTGCCGTGAAATAGGGGCGAACTGCATTCGCCCGTCTGCAAATTGTTGTTTTCTGATAACACCAAACAGAAAATAAAATAATCGATAAAGAAAAGCCTCCCCTGTGTAAGGGGAGGGGGACCACAAAGTGGTGGAAGGGTTGTTTTTGGCAGGATGTAACTTTTGCAGAATGTTAGAATAGCCCGAAACAACCCTTTCGTCATCCTTCGGATGCCACCTCCCGCTTACGAGAGATGCTTCGCATCTCGGTGAGGCTACACGTAGCCGTTTCGTTTGCCAGCTCCCGCTTACGAGAGATGCTCCGCATCTCAAGGGGCCTATTCTTTTCCATTATTCCTCCCCGAACCCAATCTCAAAGATCTCTCTGATCCTCTCATTTCTCCCTTTGAGGTAAAGCCAGCCGAAGAGCGCCTCCATACCGGTGGCGCGGCGGTACTCATTCGCCGAGGCGGACTTGGGGATCGAGACGCCGTGGGCGTTCCTTCCCCGCTTATATATCGCTGTTTCCTCCTCGTCAAGCGCGGGGAGGATTTTTTCAAGTGCCTTTGACTGATTTTTTGCCGTCACGTAATCCCGTGACATTCTGTTGAGCTCGCCGACGTCCCTTCTCCCGGTTTTCACGAGTTTTTCCCTCACGGTGATCTCGATAACGGTATCACCGAGGTAGGCGAGGGCGCCGCCGCCTATTCCGTCTATTTCATCCATATTTGTTTCCTTAAATCAGATAATTCCTGCCGAACTGCGGCGCGGTCATTTTCACCCATCTCATGGATTTCTTCCCAAGTCTTATAAGGTGCTCGGCGTGCTCACGCCTCCACATATAGGAGGAGTTCCTGCCGTTCTCGTAAAGGTGGCAGAGGAAGGCCTCTTTCGGCTTATATTTCGACACAAAACGCACGAAATCCTCGTCCCATTCCTTGAAAGAGCTGCGGTTTGAGGTCATATCGCCCATCCAGATGTGCATAAACAGGCGGTCGATCGGGCCGGGAACGGTCGGTTCCTTGCTGTAATCCCTGACGTCGGAGGGGAACATCATGCTCGAATATCCCGGGCAGGTGACGTAAAATCCGTATGCGTCGATCCCGTCTCCGCTCGGGCGGTAATGGCAGCCCTCGGTGGGCAGGATCGTTATTCCTTTGTATTCAAGCGGTTCGCCCGCGCGGCAGACGATGACGTTTTCCTCCTTCACGCCCTCCCTTATCGCCGCTTCGGCGACGAACGGGGGCATTATCAGCTTCACGCCGAGCTCCGAAAGCTCACGGACGAGCGCGGGGTCGTAGTGGTCGTCGTGGAGGTGCGAAACGATCATGAAATCCATCCCGCCGAACGATTTTGCCGTGTCTATCGGCTTGTCGAGGCGGTTTCTCACCTTCGTGAAGGAGAGGTCGAGCGCCCATTTGACGCCGTTTTCGTTGAAGACGTAGGAGGAGGAGCGGATGACCGAAAAGGCGATCTTCCCCCTCGGCGGTTTTTTGTCCCATATTCCGACGGCGTTCTCGAGCCGTGCCGCAAAGTGGCGGGTGACGTCGAGATTGACCGTCGAGGGCATATTTATCTGCCTGTAAACCTCCGCCGCCGAAACGACGATCGCCTCGGAGGGCTGAAAGAGATCCTTCCAACGCCCCGCCTCAAGCTCCATGTTCCATATTCCCTCGTAGTTGAAGCCGATCGCCGCCGCGTAGTTTGCAAGCGGAAGCGAGAAGCCGAGACCGACGGGAAAATGCGTCGTGAGATCCTCCGAAAGTGCGTGGATGTGAGTGTGGATCACCCGCCCGAGGAAGCGCGGGGAGGGGAGCTGGAGATCCGGCAGGCAGTGCCTGCGGACGTAATTGTAGTAGTGTCCCATGTCAAAGCACGCGCCCACCCTCTTGCGGTCGAAGTTCTCTATTATGTAGGAGACGAACTCCGTCGTGTCGGCGTCCTCGCCTTCGGGCATATAGCGGTTGTTCTCTATGGCGAGCTTGATCGGGAAGTCGTTGACGTCCGCATCGACGAGGATCGAGCTGATCGCCTCCTTGTTTGCCCTTGCGATCGGGTGGAGGGTTATCGTCAGAAAGTTCTGGACGCTCCTTACCCACGGCAGAATCGTGCGGAGCGGGTCGAGAACGTCGTGCGCCGCCGTCTCCGACGACCGCATTGAGCCGTGAACGGTCACGTTCATCCCCTTTGACCATAGAAAACGGATGATCGCCTCGACCTCGTGGGGGTCTGACCCCGGGGCTACCGCCCTGACCTCGACCGAACGGACGTGCGCCCGCCATAAAGCCCGGAAAAGACGGTCGTTGTCGCCGTATTCGGGGCATTCTTTTCTTTCCACGTAGCACCTGAGCGTGCTGTACTGTAATGAAACACCAAACATTTTTTTGACCTTTTATACGAGATTTTTATGTGCTTTCTTGAAATGAAAGGAGAGTTTCCTGCGGAAACTCGCAAAGAACTTTTGAAAGCTTCGCTCGAAGACGGTGTCGGAAAGATGTGATTTGTTCGTTCAGGGATGAGACGTCGGGGTGATCTGCGCGTGGGGATGTGATTTGTTTGAGTGTGATATTCAGCTACCTACGGGTACGCACTAACTAAAGAGCGAAGCACTCGCTTGTCCACCTTCCTCCGGGAGGAAGGTGTCGCCGTAGGCGACGAAAGGAGCTCGCGGCATAATAAAGTTTGTATCGGAATAAATAGAAACAGTACTAAATTGTCAGTACATCTTCCTTCGGTATAGATTTCCATCAAATAGAGTGCTCGCCGGGCTCCTTCAGTCTCGCATTCGCTCGACAGCTCCCTCCCGGAGGGAGCTGGACAAACGGTGAAGTTTTCACATTCTAAA
>JAGHTD010000178.1 GCA_018065475.1 Candidatus Colimorpha enterica | reverse complement strand
GCGACTGCCTTGGCTACGCCGAAGGTACCGTCGGAGAACTTAGGCCACTCGGAAACGCCCATAGGACCGTTCCATACGACCGTTCCTGCGTTCTTGATGGCGTAACCGAAACGGATGATGGTAGCGGGGCCGATGTCGAGACCCATGTAGCCGTCGGGGATATCTTCGCTGTCAACGAAAAGATCGTGGCAGTCGGGATCGTACTTGTCGCCGACGTGGTTGTCGTCGGGAAGGAGGACCTTGACGCCCTTTGCCTTTGCCTTTGCAAGAAGCTCAAGAGCGAGTTCGAGCTTGTCCTCTTCGCAGAGGGAGATGCCTATCTTGTGGCCGCGTGCCTTGTTGAAGGTGTAAGCCATTGCGCCGCCGATGATGAGGGTATCGACCTTCTCGATGAGGTTGTTGATGACGCCGATCTTGTCGGAGACCTTTGCTCCGCCGAGAATTGCAACGAAGGGACGCTTGGGGTTGTTGAGGGCGTTGCCCATGATGGTGATTTCCTTCTGGATGAGGTAACCGCAGACTGCGGGGAGGTAATCGGCGACACCTGCCGTGGAAGCGTGAGCACGGTGAGCGGTACCGCACGCGTCGTTTACGAAAATGTCAGCCATGGAAGCGAGCTCTTTTGCGAAAGCGGGATCGTTCTTTTCCTCTTCCTTGTGGAAACGGACGTTCTCGATGAGCATTGCTTCGCCATCCTTGAGGGCGGCTGCCTTTGCCTTTGCATCCTCGCCGATTACGTCGTTTGCGAGAACGACTTCCTGACCGAGAAGCTCGGTGAGGCGCTTTGCGACGGGTGCGAGGGAGTATTTCATATTGAATTCACCCTTGGGTCTGCCCATGTGAGAGCAGAGGATGACCTTTGCGCCGTGAGCGAGAAGGTACTTGATGGTGGGAAGTGCCTCTCTTATTCTTTTGTCGTCGGTGATGGTTTCACCGTCCATGGGTACATTGAAGTCGCATCTTGCGAGAACTCTTTTCCCGGAGACCTCAATATCTTCGATTGTCTTCTTGTTGTAAATCATTTTTCCTCCGAAGCCGCTAAACGGCAATAATATCAAATCAGGGCGCTTTGCACACGACCCTTACATTATATTTTACCATAAAACAATTTTTATTTCAATACCAAAAAAGAAAAAAACCGATCTTTTGAACATTTTTTTGACGATTGACCATATTAAATGACAAATGTCACGTTTTATTGACAAATAACAGGTTTTATGTTATAATATAGAAGATAATGATTTATAATGCGGAGAATTACCATGAAAAAAACAGTACTTAAAAAATATGCGGAACTTATCGTGAAAATGGGCGTAAACGTCCGCAAGGGCCAGGAAGTCATAATAAACGCCGGGCTCGACCAGCCCGACTTTGTGCTTATGGTCGCCGAGGCGGCTTATAAGGCAGGCGCGTCCCGCGTCACGGTTGACGAAAGGGACGCCCGCTTCGTCAAGCTCGACGCAAAATATATGACGCAGAAGAATCTCTCGAAACTCGACGACTGGTTCGTCGCGCGTCTGAAACAGCGTTCCGAGACCCTTCCCGCGATGATATATCTCGAGTCGGACGATCCCGACGTTCTCAACGGCATCAACTTTGCGAAGTATGCAAAGGCACAGCAGGCGAAGTCGAAGGTCATCAAGCCGATAAGAGACGAGATGGACGGCAAATATCAGTGGTGTATCGCCGCCGTTCCCGGAAAGAAATGGGCAAAGAAGGTATTTCCCGATCTCCGTCCCGCAGCCGCTGAGGAAAAGCTTTGGGAGTACATCCTCAAATGCGCGAGAGCGGACGGAAACGATCCCGTTCAGGAGTGGAAGAACCACAACGAGGCGCTCAAAAAGCGCTGCGATCATATCAATTCACTCGGCATAAAAACCGTCGAGATAAGATCCGGCAACGGCACCGATCTGAAGATCGGGCTTATCAAGGATTCGATGTTCCTCGGCGGATGCGAGGCGCTCAAAGGCAGCGATCATTTCTACAACCCGAATATGCCGAGCGAGGAGATCTTCATCAGCCCGAAGAGGGGCGAGGCGGAGGGTATCGTATATTCCTCCCGTCCGTTCAGCTACAGAGGGTACCTTATTAACAGCTTCAGCGTCCGTTTTGAAAACGGAAAGGCAGTCGAGATAAAGGGAAGCACCGACAAGGAGACCGAGGTGCTGAGCGCCATGATCAATATGGACGAAGGCGCGTCCTACCTCGGAGAGCTCGCTCTCGTCCCCTATTCCTCACCGATAAGGGAGACGGAGGTAGTATATTACAACACCCTCTTTGACGAGAACGCCGCCTGCCACCTCGCGCTCGGAGACGGTTTTGAAAACTGCCTCAGGGACTACGAGAAGTACTCCGACGAGGAAGCGAAGAAAATAGGCATAAACGACTCCATGATCCACGAGGACTTCATGATCGGCACCTCCGACACCGAGATCGTCGGTATCGACGCCGAAGGCAAGAAACACGTCATCTTCAAAAAGGGCGAGTGGGCGTTCAAGATCTGAAAAATGAAGGCCGGAATAATCACCCTCGGATGCAGGGTCAATCACTACGAAAGCGAAGCGGTCTCGGAGGAGCTGGAAAAGCTCGGCCTTGAGATCGCCTCCCCCGACGGGGACTGCGGAGTATATATAGTAAACACCTGCGCAGTGACCGCCGAGGCAGTGAGAAAATCCGGTCAGATGGTGCGCAGGGCGGCGAAGGGAAAGGACGTTTTCGTCGGCGTCATGGGCTGTGCCTCACAGCTCGACCCGGAGACCTTTGCCGGTATCGAAGGCGTCAGCTTCGTCTGCGGCTCCCGCAACAAGCTCGAAATGGTATCGGCGGTCGGGAAATGGCTTGCCGACAGGGAATACAAGAGCGTTTCGGTCAGCGAGCCGGACGGCGAGATCGAGAAAATGTCGATAGACCGTTTCGACCGCACGAGGGCGTACGTCAAGATACAGGACGGCTGTGAGAACAGATGTTCCTACTGCGTGATCTCGAAGGTCAGAGGCAGAGTCGTCAGAAGAGACGAAGAAGATATATTAAACGAAATAAGGACGCTTGCCGGCGGCGGATGCCGTGAGGTCGTGCTGACGGGTATCGAGACCGCCGCGTACGGCAAAGGGCTTGCGGAGCTTATAAGAAAAACGGCGGAAATCGACGGGATAGACCGTATCCGCCTCGGCTCCATGGAGCCGTCCTTCCTCGGACGGGGCTTTGCCGACGGGGTGAAGGACATCCCGCAGTTCATGCACCACATCCACGTGTCGGTGCAGAGCGGCTCTTCCTCCGTGCTGGCGAGGATGAGAAGAAAATATAACAGGGATCAGCTTATACGGAATCTGACATATCTCCGCGAGGTTATGCCCGACATGAACTTCACATCGGATATTATCGTCGGTTTTCCCGGCGAGACGGACGGAGAGTTTGAAGACACCCTGTCCCTTGTGAAGGAAGTATCCTTCCTCCACTGCCATATATTCAAGTATTCAAAGCGCCCCGGCACCGAGGCGGCGGAGATGAAGGATCAGGTCCCGCCTGCGGTTAAGGAAAAGCGGTTCGGTCTGCTGAAAGCGGCTGCCGACGGCGAAAAGAGAAAGATCTTCCTCGCCGCGATAGACGCAGGGAAGCCCGTTGCGGTCCTCAGCGAGACGACTGACGGGAAATATATATACGGACACAGCGACGGCTTTATGGAGTGCATGCTCGAGAGCGGAGACTTTGAGAAGGGGAAAACGGTATTTTTCCTCCCCGAACGTATCGAAGGCGAAACGCTGTGCGGAAAAGAAGTGAAAATATAAGAT
>JAGHTD010000298.1 GCA_018065475.1 Candidatus Colimorpha enterica | reverse complement strand
ATATAGGATTATAGCCCGAAAAGGGACAAGGATATTTACGGATGAGAAACACTTCTGCAGCAGAAAGAAAAATGTCAAAAAACGTATCGATAGTCATCGGTGCGCTTGTTTTTATCTGGTGCGTTCTGATAATCCGTCTTTTCTCGCTGCAGATAGTGCAGTACGATTACTACAAGGCAAAGGTGCTCAGCAACGTCCAGAAGACCACCACGACTAAGGCGGTCCGCGGAGTTATCTACGACAGCGAGATGAACAAGCTCGCGGCAAACTACACCGTTTACAGAATATTCATCTCCCCTCACGACATTGAGGAAAAGGACGAGGAGACCATCGCAAGAGGCCTCAGCGACATCCTCGGCGTCGATTACGCAAAGACGCTGGCGCAGACGAAGAAAAAGGTCCGCTGGGACGAGACGGTGCTCAAAAAGGCGACCGAGGAGCAGGCGGAAGCGGTGCGCAAGTTCAAGACCGAAAACGGCTTCAAAACGCAGATCTACCTCGAAGCGAATCAGACGAGATATTATCCTTACGGCTCGCTCTCCTCTCACGTCATAGGCGTCGTCGGTACCGATAAAGGTCTTACCGGACTTGAATATCAGTACGACTCATACCTCACCGGAGAAAGCGGTAAGATAATCATATCGAAAGACGCGGCAGGCAATCAGATATACAGCGAATACGACACCTACCTCGACGTTTCAAACGGCGCAAACCTCGTGACAACCCTCAATCCTTCGATCTCGAAGGCGCTGCTCACACAGCTTATGGCGACCTACAACGACTCGTCGCCGCTTGACAGGGTGACGGGTATCGTCATGGACGTCAAGACCGGAGCCGTCCTCGCCATGGAGACATATCCGAACTTCGACCTTAACGACCCCTTCGTCCTTGACGAAAAGTCGCTTCAGGCCCTCCGCGAAAGCGGGATAGAGCCGGGCACCGACGAATACGTCCAGAAGCAGACCGATCTTCTTTACAACCTTTGGAGAAACAAGGCGGTCACCGAGCCCTACGAGCCGGGATCCACATTCAAGATCATTACGACTGCTTCGGCTATCGAAGAGGGAACGGTCACCTTTGACACCGAGTTTGAATGTACCGGTTCTTACAAGGGAATGTACTGCCACAAGCACCGCGGCCACGGTCTCAACCCCTTCCGTGTAGGCCTTCAGCAGTCCTGCAACCCGACACTTATGCAGGTTGCTGAAAGTCTCGGCAGAGACAGATTCTGGGATTATCTCATTGCGTTCGGCTACAAGGAGAAGACGGGTATCGACCTGCCAGACGAGGCGTCGTCCATCACCCACTCCAAGAACGCATTTGTCGATAACAATATGCTCGCC
>JAGHTD010000247.1 GCA_018065475.1 Candidatus Colimorpha enterica | reverse complement strand
TCCTTTACTCTACGGCGTTTGAGACCGAAGTGGATCAGCAGGGAAGAATACTTCTTCCTCCCCGCCTCTGCGAATACGCCTCCCTTATCAAGAGCGTAACCGTCATAGGTGTCGGCGATCACGTCGAGATCTGGGACAGCGAGATCTGGGCAAGCGAGAGCAGCGGAGAAAGCGCCGACGACATCGCCGACGTCCTCATAGGTCTCGGCTTCTGATATGGGCACGGGCTTCAGCCATTATTCCGTAATGCTGAAAGAGTGTATTGACGGACTTGAAATAAAAAAGGACGGGCTGTACGTTGACTGCACGGCAGGCGGCGGTGGCCACAGTCTTGAAATAGCAAAACGGCTCGATCCCTCCCTCGGCGGTCATCTCATCGCCATCGACAGGGACATCGAAGCGATCGAAGCGACGAGAGAACGTCTGGGAGAGTACATCGACAGGGCGGAGCTGGTCAACGACAACTTCGCAAATCTCCGTGAGATCCTCGGCGGACGCGAGCCCGACGGAGTTCTCATCGATCTCGGCGTTTCGTCACATCAGATAGACACGGCGGAGAGGGGATTTTCCTACAACCTCGATTCCCGCCTCGATATGAGAATGAACAGGGCCGACCCGGTCTCGGCTTACGAGATAGTGAACGGATACGGCGAAGAACAGCTTGCAAATATAATCTATAACTACGGCGAGGAAAGATTCTCAAGAAGGATCGCCTCGGCGATAGTGAAAAAAAGATTGGAAAAGCCGATCGAAACGACGCTTGAGCTTGAAAGGATCGTGTCGGGAGCCGTTCCGCATAAGGAAAACGGTTCAAGCCCCGCAAAGAGGACCTTCCAGGCGATAAGGATCGAAGTGAATCACGAGCTTGAGATAATCGAGCCGACGGTGAGACTTATTTCGTCCGTTCTGAAAAAGGGCGGAGTGATCGCGGTCATCACCTTCCATTCGCTTGAAGACAGGATCGTGAAGCTCACGGTTAACGATCTCTGCACGGGCTGTACCTGCCCGCCTTCCTTCCCAGTATGCGTGTGCGGAAGGAAACCGGTACTTGAAAAGATCACGAAAAAACCGATAATACCGTCGGATAAGGAAAATGAAGAAAACAAACGCTCACACAGCGCAAAGCTGAGACTTGCGAGAAAGCTGTGAGCGAAGGAGGACGCTATGGCAAGAAGAAGCATACGACCTGACGCCACAAGTTACGGAATAGCCGAATACGAGAGAAACGAAAAGCTCGCCGCCGAATCCGAACGCGGTGCTCTCGCCGGAGCAGAGCCCAAGATCTTTACGCAGACTTCAAAGCGTAAGGAGGCTTTTCCGGGCGCCATCCTTCTTCTGTCGGTTGTCTGCGGCGCGCTGTTTGCTTATATGATCTACAACTACGTGCTTATCAACGAGCACACCTCCGTTCTTGCCGACCTCAGGACCGAGATCACGACGCTCAGCACCGAGAAAAACGACCTAAACACCAAGCTGGACAAGAAGAACGATCTCGAGTATATCAAGCAGGTAGCGATCGTGGACCTCGGTATGGTCAGCATCGACGAGATCGAGAAGGAATACATCGCTATGGATTTCGACGACGTCATAATC
>JAGHTD010000052.1 GCA_018065475.1 Candidatus Colimorpha enterica | reverse complement strand
AATGTATGCCGTCTGTGCCGACGGAGAAAACGGATTTTCCTATTGGATCGCGGGGCAATACCGCGGCGGGAACGTTCCGGAAGGGCTTGAACTTTTCACATTCCCGGAAAGCGACTGGGCGATGTTCGCTGAGAATGGCCCGATACCCGAGTCTTTGCAGTCTCTCAACACGCAGGTGTGGAACGACTGGGCGCCCAACATAAAAACGATGTATGAAATCGGCGCTTCTTCTCTCGAAATCTATTCCGCGATGAATCCCCGTTCGCCCGATTATGAATGCGGAATATGGGTGCCGATCAGAAAGAAAGCTGATCTTAAAATCTGTCAGAGCTGCGGAATGCCGATGGAATCAGAGGATGTTTACGGCACAAACGCCGACGGCAGTATCAATAAAGATTATTGCAAATACTGTTATGCGAACGGCGAATTCATCGACAAGGTTTCTATGGAGGAATACATCGAAATGTGCAGTCAGTTCGGCGCGCAGGCAGGGATGACCAACGAAGAAATGAAAGCGTATTGCCAAAAGCTGTTCCCGACACTGAAACGTTGGAAAAAGTAACTCCGTGGTCGCCGATGTCATTACCGTAAGCAGAATATTGTTTTCTGTCTGCCTTTTTGCTTTTTCTCCTTCGTCCGTTCCTTTTGCGGTGCTGTATCTGCTTTGCGGTATTTCGGACGTGCTTGACGGATATGTTGCACGAAAACTGCATACGGCGACAAAAAGAGGCGAGATCCTCGATACCGTAGCCGATCTGTTCCTCAGCGTCGTCTATATTCTGAAAATCCTGCCGCTTTTACGTCTTACTGTTTGGAATTACATTTGGACGGCATTTATTGCGGTGATTAAGATCATCGGGATCATTTTAAGAAGCAAAAGGAATACGGGATTCTGCATAGCACATTCTTTTTCAAATAAACTGACAGGTTTTCTTCTCTATATTTTGCCTATGACGGTTAAGCTTATCGATATCAAATACAGTGCCGCAGTCGTTTGTACTGCCGCAACTGCCGCCTCGGCTGACGAATTATTTTTGCCGTAAGAACGTCTGCTTCTCCTTAATGGTACCTTCCTAACTCTGCCAGAAATTAAAGGATATTTACATCTTCTTCTGAAATAAATACTTCAGATTAGGAAAATATTAGGACAACAAGAAAAAACAAAAATCGAGTGTCCGTAACTAAGTTTCGTTACGAACACTCGGATGGTCGGAATGACAGGATTTGAACCTGCGACATCCTGCTCCCAAAGCAGGCGCGCTACCATCTGCGCTACATCCCGGTATAACGGTACGTAAAGTACCGTTTTTTATATTATATCATCGTCTGTGAGGACGGTCATTTTGGGAATATCCATAGGGATCTTTTTCAGCGGATCGTAGATGTATTTCCCGCATTTGAAGCCCTTGCTGACTATCCCTTTTTTACTGCACAGAATATTTTCCTCATCGTTTATCAGAATTGCGTGCTCGCAAAGCTCGCATACGTGAGGAACTTCCGCTTTATTATTCTTCTTTTTACACATATTCTTACAGAAGCGTAATGCCTTTTTCTTTGCATACTCTTAAGGTTTCTTCGTCCCATTCGGAAGACTGTATTTCACCGATATGAGCTTTTCTTAAGAAGAGCATACATATTCTTGACTGTCCGATACCTCCGCCTATCGTGTAGGGAAGCTCGCCGTTAATCAGCGCCTTGTGGAAGGGAAGAGACGCGCGTTCTTCGCATCCGGATATCTTTAACTGATTCATAAGAGCTTCTTCGTCAACTCTGATACCCATTGACGAAAGCTCAAGAGCGATGTCGAGCACATCGTAATATACGATGATGTCGCCGTTAAGAGCCCAGTCGTCGTAGTCTGGAGCTCTCATATCGTGAGGAGCACTGCCGGATCTCAGCTTTCCGCCGATCTGCATAAGGAAGATTGCTCCGTATTCCTTTGCGGCTTCATATTCTCTCTCTTTAGGAGTTTTATCGGGATATTTATCTTCAAGATCCGAGGATGTGATAAAGGTTATCTTCTCAGGAAGAAGACGGGAAACGAACGCGTAGTCATCATAAATGTATTTTTCGGTATGTCTGATAGCGGCGTATATCTTCTTGACGGTGTCTTTAAGAAACTTTTCGTTCCTGTCGCTCTTGTCGATCACAAGCTCCCAGTCCCACTGATCGACGAAAACCGAATGGATGTTGTCGAGCGATTCATCGCGTCGGATGGCGTTCATATCCGTATAAAGTCCCTCTCCGACAGCAAAGCTGTACTCTTTGAGCGCGTTTCTTTTCCATTTTGCGAGGGAATGGACGATTTCACAGTTTTCGTTTGTGGAACCGATAGAGAATGATACCGGTCTTTCTTTTCCGCTGAGATTATCGTTAAGTCCGGAATCCGCACTTACGAAAAGAGGGGCGGAAACACGGGTAAGGTCGAGTTGGATGGCAAGATCTCTTTCAAAAAAGTCCTTGACCTTTTTGATCGCGATCTGTGTCTGTCTCGGATTAAGAAGGGAAACGTACCCTTCGGGGATTTTTACAGCCATAATCATTCTCCTTTCAACCTGTTTATCATATCACATTTTGATCAAAAAGTCAAGATGTGATCGGCAAAATCAAAAATACCAGGGGCAGTTTTTTTTCGTCAGTTCTTCATCTTCGAGGTTATTTCTGACAAAAGTCGAGCAGACGTCTTCAAGTCCGTTTTCGACCGGAAGAAGTATCGTTTCAACATCGGGGTTGAGAGATCTGTTCGTTTTGGCCATATTCAGCTCGTATTCGGCGTGATCGGGACGGCGTAAACCTCTTACGATATATTTTATACCGTGGCGGGCGCAGTAATCAACTACGTATCCGTCGTCGTAATCGACGGTCACGTTTTCAAATCTTTCGCATGCTTTTTTAAGCAGTTCCTTGCGCTTTTCGACAGAGAACATATACGTCTTTTCGGGATTTATGAATATAACGACGCAAACCTCGTCAAACATTTCCGATGCGCGTCTGATAAGACTGAGATGTCCTACCGTGACGGGGTCAAAGCTTCCGGTGACAATGGCTTTTTTCATTCTTCTGCATCCTTTTTCAATATCGTTACGTATGCTTTACCGTACTTTGTGTGCTTGTAAACCGAAGCGCCGTTTGCCTTGTACGGTTCCGGATTGCTGCTCTCGCAAATAACGTATCCGCCGTCGGAAACAAGCCCCGCCTCAAACACTCTGAACAGCGAAATCGAGAGCAGATCGGAGTTATACGGCGGATCGAGAAATACGATATCGAATTTTTGACCGGAGAGGCGCTTAATTGCCGTTTTGAAGTCACATTGCAATAATGTAACGTATTCGGAGAAGTGCGTCTTATCGGCGTTCTTCTTGATGATTTTGCAGGCATCCTCATCGTTGTCGCAGATCACAGCCGAAACGGCTCCTCTTGAAAGCGCTTCAAGAGCAAGCTGTCCGGAGCCGCCGAAAAGGTCAAGCACCTTTTTTCCTTCTATTTCAAACTGAATGGAATTGAACATTCCTTCTTTTGTTCTGTCTGCCGTGGGACGGGTATTCAGTCCTTCGGATGAATAGAGAAGCGTCCCTCTTGCTTTTCCCGTAATAATTCTCATATTTCCTCTTTATGATAATGTTCGTAAATATTGTTTATGTCCGCTTTGCTCAGACATTTGACCATTGAAAGCTGAGATTTTTCCGCTTCCTTTACGTTTTTAAGTCCGCCGAAATATGAGAGGATCGCCTTTGCTTTCGTCGGGCCGATTCCTTTTATCTCTTCAAGACTTGATTTTTTGAAGCTTCTGCCTTTTGCCTTCTGCATACGGGAGATCGTATATCTGTGCACTTCTTCCTGTATTCTGTAAATGAAGGCGTAAACGCTCTGATTGTATGCGAGCGAGATCTCGTTTTCTCCGTCGGTCAGCGTTCTCGTTTTATGGTATTCGTCCTTGACCATACCGTAAACCGGAATTGACAAGCCGAGCTCGTTTACCGCATCCTTTGCGACCTTCACCTGACCCTCTCCTCCGTCGATAAGGATGAGATCGGGAAGGGTATCCTCTTCGTGTGAAAGCCTGCGGAGGACTGTCTCATACATTGACGTGAAGTCATCCTGCTTTTCGGTTGATCTTACCTTGAACGTACGGTATGCCTTTTTGTTGAACTTACCGTTGAGAACGGATATTTTTCCACCGGTGATGTTCTCGTTACCGTAGTTTGAAATATCGTAAGATTCGATGATCTCCGGGATCTTATCCAATCTTAAAAGCGCCGCAAGAGCTTTTAGCGTTCCGAGCTCGGCTGATTCCTTTGTCTCTTCTATCCTGATATATTCGCGTGCGTTCTTTTCGCAAAGCTCCGTCAGACGTTTCATATCGCCTATTTCCGGCTTAATAAAGTTGACCTTTGCTCCGAGAAGGGAATTGAGCGAGTCAGAAA
>JAGHTD010000287.1 GCA_018065475.1 Candidatus Colimorpha enterica | reverse complement strand
ATTCCTTCCTGCTGTGGTACGAGCAGTATTTCGTACTGAGATGATATGAAAAAATTACTACCGATAGTCCTCGGCTCGGACGAGAACGCATACGGCAACTGCCGTCTTCTCGCCGAGTTCTGCGACGCAAAACCGCTTATGCTGTATTCCTACCGCTTCTACGCGACGAAATACAGCAAGCTTATGGACGGGATACAGATAGACAGGTTCGATTCCGACGACGTGTTCCCGGACGCTCTGTACTCCGTTCTGAAAGAAAAGAAAAATGAATACGAGAAGATCGTCGTCATCCCCTGTTCCGACAGATACACGCAGCTCCTTTCGCGTTATTACGACCGTTTTGAGGGGATGATAGCAAACAGATTCATTTCGACCGACCTGCTCGACCGCCTCGACACCAAGGACAGGTTCTATTCTCTCTGCGACGAATACGGGCTCGATTACCCGAAGACGGTGATCGCCCCCTTCGGCAAGTGGGAAAACGCCGTGAAGGATTCGGGATTTGATTTCCCTGTCGTCCTCAAACCCGAAAACAGCAACGGCTACGATTACATCCACTGTCATTTTGAAGGCAAAAAGAAGGTCTTCTTCATTTACAGCGCGGAGGAATACGCCGACGTCATCGGAAAAATGACTTCGTCCACCTTCAGAGGCAAGCTGATCGTCCAGGAGTTCATCCCCGGCGGTGACGACTGCATGAGAGTAATGAACTGCTATTCCGGCAACGACGGAAAGGTGAAGTTCATGTCGCTCGGTCAGCCCGTGCTTGAGGAGTATTCGCCCTATACGATAGGCAATTACGTCTCGATAATCAGCCGTCACGATATGAAGATATACGAAAAGGTCGAGAAGTTCTTAAACGATATCGGCTACGTCGGATTCTCCAACTTCGATATGAAGTACGACCGCCGTACCGGCAGATATCTTATGTTTGAGATCAACCCCCGCCCCGGGCGTTCGAGTTATTACGTCAGAGGAACGGGCAACAATATGATGAAGATACTCTGCGCCGACATCCTCGGTGAGGACAGCGGAGAAGAAAAGTACGCGTCGGCGGGCTCCCTCTGGACGGAAGCGCCGAAATACGTTCTCACCAAGTACGTCGGGGACAAAAAGCTGAAAGACGAGATAAAGGGTTATTACCGCGCGCACAAGGTCTCAAAGACGCTGTTCAATCCAAAGGACATCGACCTCCGCCGCGAGCTTGCGATACGCAGGCAGTATTACTCGTTTATCAAGAGCTTCAGACTATATTATTTTGACAAGGACAAAACAAAGGGGTAAAGATATGAAATATCAGGAAATGAAAACGGAGGAGCTGAAAGCCCTCCTTGACAAATACAATGCCGAATACGCCGACTATCAGTCGCTCGGTCTCAGTCTCAATATGGCGAGAGGAAAGCCGTCGAAGGAACAGCTCGACCTGTCGATGGGAATGATGGACGTACTGAACTCGGATACCGACCTCACCTGCGACGACGGCACCGACTGCCGTAACTACGGTCTTCTCGACGGTATCGAGGAGGCAAAGTCGCTCCTTTCGGATATGATCGAGGTCCCCGAGAAGAACATCATCATCCTCGGCAACTCAAGTCTCAACATCATGTTCGACACCGTCGCACGCTCCTATTCACACGGCGTCCTCGGCGCAACGCCCTGGTGCAAGCTCGACAAGGTGAAGTTCCTCTGCCCCGTCCCGGGTTACGACAGACATTTCCGTATCACCGAGTTCTTCGGTATCGAGATGATCAACGTCCCGATGAGCGAGGACGGCCCCGATATGGATATGGTCGAGAAGCTCGTCAGCACCGACGATTCGATCAAGGGTATCTGGTGTACGCCTAAGTATTCAAACCCGCAGGGATATTCCTATTCCGACGAAACCGTCCGCCGTTTTGCCAATCTCAAACCCGCGGCAAAGGATTTCCGCATTTACTGGGACAACGCTTACTGCGTCCATCACCTCTATGACGACGACAGGGACCGAGATCCTCGAGGAATGCCGCAAGGCGGGCAACCCCGATATGGTCTATAAGTTCGCATCGACCTCGAAGATCTCCTTCCCAGGATCGGGTGTTGCGGTCATCGCCGCTTCTCTCAACAACCTTGACGACATAAAGAAGTATATGACCGTGCAGACGATAGGTCACGACAAGGTCAATCAGCTCCGTCACGTCAGATTTTTCAAGGATCTTGACGGCATTACCGAGCACATGAGAAAGCACGCCGACATCCTCCGTCCCAAGTTTGAGGCGGTTTGGGAAACATTTGAAAAAGAGCTTGCAGGGCTCGGTATCTGCACCTGGACACACCCGAAGGGCGGCTATTTCATCTCGTTCGATTCGATGAACGGCTGTGCAAAGGAGATCGTATCGAAGTGCAAGAAAGCGGGCGTCACCCTCACCGGTGCCGGTGCAACTTATCCTTACGGCCTCGATCCCAACGACTCCAACATCCGTATCGCACCCTCCTATCCTCCGATAAACGACCTCAAGACCGCCGCCGAGCTTTTCGCCCTCTGCGTCAAGATCGTAAGTATCAACAAGATACTCGAGGAAAGAGCGTAAAACGCCGCTGTGTCGGGCTCACTGTATTTATAGTAAAAAAATATCAAAAAAGGTCCTTTTGACAGGACCTTTATTTTTTGGAGGATTAGAAATGAAAGCTTATTATATAACTCAAAAGGAAATTGACGACTTCCGCTGTTATTTAAGAGAGGAGGAAAAGAGCGATAATACAGTAGAAAAGTATCTTCGCGATGTAAAAATGTTCGCTAAATACTATTCAGGAAAAATTACAAAAGAAACAGTCATCGCATATAAGCATGACTTGATAAGTAATAATTATGCGATTCGCAGTATCAATTCTATGCTGTCCAGCTTGAATTGTCTTTTTTCATTTCTCGGGTGGGATGATTTGAAAGTTAAAACATTAAAACTGCAACGGCAAATCTTTTGTTCTGAAGAAAAAGAGCTGACAAGAAAAGACTATGAGAAATTATGTCGTACAGCGGAACAAAAGCATAACAAGCGACTAAATCTGATAATGCAGACAATTTGTTCTACCGGAATACGCGTTTCTGAGTTGCAGTTTGTAACATTGGAAGCAATACGAAAGGGAAAACTTATTGTCTCTATGAAAGGTAAAACACGTACAGTGATTATCCCGAAGGATTTGAAACGGAGGCTTTGCGACTATGCGGCGGAAAATAATATTTTTTGCGGGATGATTTTTGTGACAAAAAACGGAAAAAGGATAAACCGTACAAACATTTGGAGAGAAATGAAGAACTTATGTGTTGAAGCACATATTAATCCCGAAAAAGTATTCCCGCATAATCTGAGGCACTTGTTTGCACGTGTATTTTATTCAATTGACAAGGATATTGCGAAGCTTGCCGATGTGCTCGGACATAGTAATATAAATACAACAAGAATCTATATTGTCAGTACCGGTACAGAACATCGTTTAAGGATCGAACAGATGAGATTGATTATAT
>JAGHTD010000280.1 GCA_018065475.1 Candidatus Colimorpha enterica | reverse complement strand
GTCGGATGACACTTCGCTTTCAGACATAACGGCGAAGTTGCCCGTTTCGGGATTTCCGTTGTGTCGGTCGCTTCCGCAGAGTTTGATCAGCCCGTAGCTGTCGGCGTACATTCTCGCTCTGAGGTCGAAGGTCGGGTTATGGTGGCCGATGTTTGCCGCCTCGCAGGCGTCAACGTCGTACGGGTAAAGATGTATCCCTTTGAGGTATGACGCCTCTCTGAACGGATGTGCGTGCGTGACGAAGCCGCCGTGTTCATGGACGAAAGCGCAGTAGGCGGAGGGGCTGAATGACATTATATCTTCGTGCTCGTAAAGCTCTTTTCTGTCAAGGCAGTAGGTCAGCATTTCGGTGCCGCCGCCGACGTGATATTCCCAGGCACAGAAGACTTTGAGGCCTATTCTGTCCCCTTCTTCCTTTGCTTCTTCGTATCCTCTGAAAAAGAGGTCGAGCCGTTCGTTCCACGGAAGGTCCTTCGGCACGGCTGTGTTGCCGTTGAGAAAGTGATCGGTTATGAACACCCCGGCGTAGCCCTTGTCACGATAGTAGTCGGCAAGCTCTTTTCCCGTCCATCTCCCGCATTTACTTCCCTCCGACGTATGGCAATGCAGTTCGTATAAAAATTTTCCCATAATTACAAATAAGGGGGCATAAAGCCCCCTTTTATCTTTCAGTTTTTGATCTCAAGCTCTGCGTAGATCGGATAGTGGTCCGAAGAAGTTGCGCTGAACTCGTGGTCGTTGATGACTCTGTACTTGGTCGGCTTTATTCCGTTTACGGAAGCGAAAATGAAGTCGATATATGCCTCGGAGCTCGGGAAGGTCGGGCCGTAATGGCTGTCGATCGTATGAAGAGCGACGTCGAGCATTCCGTTTGCCTGCATTACTCTGTAACCGTCGGACTCTCTGTACATATTCCAGTCGGCGGTATAGAAGATAGGCATATTTCTGAGCGGCTCTGTGAGCTCGAGGAGACGGTAAACCTGAATGGTGTTCGCCTCGTCGATGTAGTCGATGTGCGTATTGAGATGAGTGAATCTTACGCCCGTTTCCTTGTCTTCAAGGACGGCGTAGGTATATACTCTCGTATATGCGCTGACGGCGTATTTCGACATCTTATCGGGTGTATCGGAGATCCACTTCGATCCTCCGTCGATAAGATTGAACTTATCCTTCTTGTAGAAGAGCGGCGTTGACTCAAAGCTCTCGTTATCTCTTGCAAGGATAAGATAGTCGTAATCGTTGCAGAGAAGTTTCTGGAAGCCGATGAGCGTCATGGGCTGAACTTCCTGGAATCCGATAACGTCGGGATCGTAGTCACGGATGACCTTGACGATCTGTTCAAGGCGCTCGCCTTTTGCGCCCGTGAGGACGTTATAGGACATGACTTTGAGTTTCATTTTCTTTTCCATAGTGAATTACCTCTGAAAAAAATTATTTTGACAGAACAACTTCCGCATATACAGGGAAATGGTCGGATGACGTATTGCTGTATTTGTGATCGCTGATTCTGTGGAATACTTTTGTTGTCGAGAAGGTGCTTGACGTGAAGATCATATCAATTCTCGATGATCCACAGGTCGCACCCTTGTTGCTGACCTTGGCGGCGTTTGCGGTATCTTCCATACCGTTCATAAGCATATTGGTATATGCACCGCTTCCGGAATCCATATTCCAGTCAGCCGTGTAGAATACCTGCATCTCTTTTCTCCACGAAGCGGTGAGTTCAAGAAGTCTGCTCATCTGCTTGAGGTTTGCGCTGCCTATGTAGTCAAGGTGAGTGTTGACGAAGGCAAACTTGATGCCCGTCTTCTTTTCCTTGAGGATGACGTAGGTGAACATTCTCACGTAAGCGGAGTCTTCGTATTTGGACGTTCTGTCGGGGGTGTCGGAAAGCCACTTCGTTCCGCTTTCGAGAAGCTCGTATTTGCTCGAATTGTAGAATACGGGAGTGCCTTCTCCGTCGGGGCCTCTCTGCTTGAAGACGTACTTGTAGTTCTTGTTGACCTTCTGCATATTGGAGCTGAGAAGCGAGATTGTTCCCGTCTTGACCTCCTGGAAGCCGATGACATCGGGAGCATAGTCCTTGACGATAGTCATGTGCTGGTTGATGTTCTGAACGAATGTATCGTTGAGGACGTTGTAGGACATTACCTTGACGGTGATGGAGGTGACCTCGGTGACTATCTTCTCCTTGACGGTGACTTCAAGCTTTTCGACCGGCTCGGCGGGAGCGAGTTTTTCCATGAAGTATTGATAAATGCTCGAATATGCGGGAGTGGAACCTGCGGCAAAGAGCATATACTTGTCGTTGTAGGTGAAGATCGCGTTGTTGGTTCCCGACTTGTATTTCTTATAGAGTGAGTATGCGGGGCCGTCCTTTGCCGTTCTGTCGGTGTTGCCGAAAAGAACCTCGTATTCGCCGCTTTCGGTGGCTTCTTTATCGGTCTTGACGTCGATAGTTACGCCGAACTGCGTGAGGATGTACTCGGCAAAGTTGTGCGCAAACAGATTCGACGACTCGTCGTTTTCGCTGTAAATAGCAGTCATACTGCTGAGCTTGACACCGTTTATCGTCACGTCACGGGAAATATAGGGATACTCGTTGATAAGACTGTAGCCGTCTTCAAGCGAAACGTCGGAAGACGCTTCCGCCATCTTGTCGAGCTCGGCAATTACGGCATCCTCTATCTCTGCGATCTTTTCGTCGGAAAAGGCGTTGATGACGACCTTGTTTCCGCTGACGGCGAAGCCGACGTCGAGCTGAAGGATGTTGTCAAGAACCGCTCTCGACTCGTCTCTGTCGCACTGACCGATGAGGATCTCCTTCTCGTTGGAAGCGGATTCCTTCGCTATCTTTACGAGGACGCCGGCGTTCTCGTCGATATATGCCTGAAGCTTTTCGGCAAGCTCGCTTTCAACGTCGTGATCTGCCTTCGGAACGACGATAACGTATTCGGAAATATCGTTACCGGCGAATTTGAGCGACGAGATCTTGTATTCCGCATACTGTGTCTTGTCGTCTTTCTCGGCATCGTATTTTAATACGTCCGTTCCCTCCGATTTCTTGGATGAAAGGACGGTTTCGACAAAATACTTTGCGGCATCGGTGATCGCCTCGGGAATACTTGCAAAGACCGCAATTTTCTCACCGACCTGCTTCATCGCCCAGTCACGTGTCTTGAGACCTTCGACAACCGCCTTTGATTCCTCGCGGTTTGTGCTGCCGAGAAGGATCTCGTGCGCACCGGGCTGCTCGTTATCAGACGTATTGAGCCAGTCATCCTTGATCTCAATGGAGGCACCGAAATTATCTCTGATGTAATCGCGGATAAGCTTTGCGGCATCAATATATGCATTGTCTGCCTTTTGGGGATATACGATAACATAATCGCTGATACCGTCTTTTACGAGCTGTAAACCGGTCTCGACCACGGGTGCGGCCTCGGTGGTGGTGCTGTCGCCGCCTTGAGGATCGTCTTTGTTTGCACATCCGAATACGACTGCGGAAACAAGCACTGCACACAAAATGAACAGTACCGCCTTTTTCAGTAAAAAGAATGTTTTCATTATTTACCTCACGATTTTTATGATAAATGATTATACCACTAAACGTGTTAAAAGTCAATCAAATTAACAGTTTATTAAAGATTGACGAAAATATTTTTTTCACTGCTCTCTCTTGCCGCGAGGCAGAGATCGGCAGAAGCGATCCCGTCATCAAGACCGCAGCAGGATTCTTCACCCTTCAGCACGCCGAGGAAGTCCTGCGCGAGCATTGCGTCTCCGCCGCCGTGGTGGAGCATTGCGGGAACTTCGATCTCCTCGTTTCTGTCCTCATAATGCTTGAAAAGAAGGATCTTGTTCTTCTGCCAGTCGAACTCGACGGTCCCGTACTGACCGATGAATCTTGCGCCTCTCGCACCCGCTTTTTTACGGGCGATGAAGTTCTGCGTATATACGCAGTGGACGCCGTTGTCGTACATGACGATCGCGCTGTCGCTGTCCTCTATGGTAATATCCTTACCGTATGCGCAGTAATCGAACGGGCTGGTCGGTCTGTTCTGATTGTCGGTATAATCGGGGCAGGTGTCCTTTTCGGCGCAGTCACGGCAGAAAAGTCCGGCGGGCTTCTTTCCGCCGAACACGACCGACGACCTCATAGCCGCGACGGTCATCGGCTTATGTCCGACGATATAGTTTATATAATCAAAATCGTGCGTTGCCTTCTGGAGGAACTGTCCGCCAGTTATGCCAGCGTCTCTGTACCACTTATGGTAATAGCCGATCGCATAATATACGTTGTTCCACGCCTGGACCTGCGCGATCTCGCCTATCTCACCGCGGTCGATTATTGCCTTGACCATTCTGACGTGATCCGTCAGTCTCAGCGGGAAAGATACCGTAACCTTTTTGCAGTTTTCGGGGTATTTCACCGTAAGCGCCTTAAGCCGGTCAAGGTCTTCCCTCGTCGTTGCAACCGGCTTTTCAAGGAAAAGCGGAATGCCGAGCGGAATGACCTTTTCGGCAAGAGACGTGTGAAGATCACACCTCGTACCGATACATATTCCGTCGGGACGCATATCGGAAAGAAGCTGATCGAGATCAGGGTAGAACTTTATTTTATCAACCTCATATCCCTTGCTTTCGAGATCCTTTTTTATCTCTTCCGTCCTCGGGTCAGCGATCGCGCACAGAGTGATCTCGCCCGTTTCCTTCAATCTTTCGATGACTCCGCCGAGGCGTGAGCCGAAACCGCATACTGCAATATTAAACATTATAATCACCTCAACATAATTATAACACAAACATCATCCGCAGTCAATAAAAAAGCCGACTGTGAGTCGGCTTTTACATATTATTGTACAGACTGCGCCGTCGCTATGACGTCCTGAGGGAGCGCCTTGTAGAAGTCGCAGTTGAGTATCGCCTTTGCGATCGCAAATCTGTTGCTGACCTCCTGCATATACGCCTCGGTATAGGAATCCTCAACGGTGAAGGATTTGTCGAGCTTATAGGTGAGATCGTATCTGCTGTTGTAAACGATCTTGTCGGTAATAAAGCTCTGATCCTTCAGCATTGCAAGACCGTATGAATCCGAAAGAATGTCCTTGCCGGAATAAAGTCTTGAATCGAACTTGAAGCCGAAAAGGTTGAGAAGCGTGGGAAGGATATCGACGGTGCAGCAGGGCTTGGTCACCTCGACGTGCTTCATCGCGCTGTTCCAGATTATCAGAGTGTTCTTGTATCTTTCAAGACGGTCGTACTTCATCGAAGACGGCTTGGAATATCCGAGCATTCTTGCATATTCGGAGTCTTCGAGACCGTAAGGATAATGGTCTGCGGTGAGGCAGATGACCGTTTTGTCAAGCGTCCCGTTGGCTCTTAACTGTTCGATGAGATATTCGAGAGCGCGGTCAAGCTCGATGTTTGCGGCGATATACGCCTTTGCGTGCTCCGCCTCTTCCGCCTGATCGCTGTTAGTCAGGTCGAAGTTCATGCCGAGCGCCGCAAGGTCGGCGTCCTCGACGATCGCCTTGTTCTTGTCGCATATATCGTTGTAGCCGCCGAACTTGTAGTTGTGGTGGCCGCTGACGGACATGATGTAGGTAAGGAAGCGGTCGGAATTGATGTACTCGCCGATAGAGCTCTGAACGAGGGTAAGGTCGGATTCCGGCCAGCCGGTGAGGGCTGGATAATCCTCCTGCGCGTGAAGAACGTAACCGAGGTTGGGGTGAGTGAGATTACGGCTGTAATATGTCCCCGTGTTGGGGTGATATGCTATCGGCTGTATTCCCTGCGCCTTGAACCACGAAGCGATGGTCTGATTCATCGTGTTGCCGTTCTTTGCCGTATAGAGGAAGCTTCCGTCCTTCTTTTCCTTCTCAAAATCGGGGAAAAGTCCCGTGAGGAAGGAATACTCGCCGTTTGTCGTGACTGACGGGAAGGAGGTCCAGTAGTTTTTGAACTCAAATCCGGAATGTGAGAGCATATAAAGCGTGGGAGTATATTTCTCGGATATGCAGACGGGTGAGAAAGACTCCGCGCAGATCATGATGAGATTATACCCCTTGAACATTCCGGTATAGTCGTTCTTCTTTGTCGGCTTCTGGGACGCGAGGTATTTGAATATCGTCTTGTAATCCTCGTTGTCCGTCTTTTTGGCGAGAGCGTCAAAATCAAGCTCAAGAATAGAGTTATAGGGATTTGTGTCAATGACGATCGGTTCGCCTTCGCTGTCGGTGCCGATCTCGGTCACGTCACCGGTGTCAACGGGAAGATCGGTGTCATCCGAATCATCGGGAAGCGTGACATCGTGGAACGTGGGAGTGTCCGGCTTGTCATCCTTGTTGAGGATCACGCGCTTGATGTCAAGAAGTGTCGTCGTGGTGATACCGAGCTTGGGGCCCGCAAGCGAAATATCCCAGTTGTTGTAGTAAAGATCAAAAGCGGAATGTGCCTTGGTCCCGCCTATCGGCAGAGCGATAAGGGATACGATAAGCACTGCGGCGTATGAGATGAGCACTGCCACCGTCTTTTTAAGATACGGCTTGTTCTTGATTTGCAATCTCTTCTGAAAGAACCAAAGCACCGGGAACGGCAGAGCAAACAAAAGCAGCATAGGCACCGTTTCCCAGATACCGATTAGAGCGTCACCGAGAAAGTTTTCGGCCACCTCTCCCGCCATTCCGATCATGGCAAAGGTCATAAGGTCCTTGAAAACGTGGTAATATACCGCTTGAACCGAAAAAGCAAGAAAAGCTGCCGCTATGCAGACATATCTGAGCACTCTTGCGGTCTTTTCTCTGAAAAGATCGACGATGGCACCCATAAGCACACCGACCGGGATCGAAAGAAGGATCGGATAGATCAGTCTCACGTTGCGGTAAGCGTAAATATGGAATACTATCTCAAGATAGATATTCGTTGCGACAAAGAAAAGAGGAGTAAAAAGAAGATTCTTCAGCTTTTTTCTTTTCATATTCTTTTTGTTTGTAGTTTTCATTTTTCCTCCGACAGGAAATGGGTCAAAAATTATCTGAGCTTATCGGCTGCCTCTTTCAAGAGAGCTTCCGCATCGCTCTGAAGCCGGCTGTTGATGAGATCAAACTTTGCGCTGATCCCGTCAAGGAGCTGTGAGCACTCGGCGGCGTAATTACGTGACATGACACCGTATTGTCTGTCGAGTTCCGCGAGCTTCGTTTCCTTTTCCGCCTCGGCGGACTTTATGGTTTCCGCCTTGCGTTCTTCGGCTTCGTCGATAATCGCATTGTATTTTTCTTTTGCATCGGCAATGACCTTCTCGGCGTTGGTTTCAGCCATTCTGATGATCATTTCCGATTTGGTTTCGGCATCACTTAATATCTCGGCAGCCTTGTCTTCGGCCATGGCGACGTCCTCACCGTCATTACCGTCCTGCTCTTTTCCGGCAGAACAGTTTTTCAGTCCGGTAAGCTCCGCTTTAAGCTCATCGACCGTCTTTCTGAGATATTCGTTTTCAGCCGAAAGGCGGGCGATCTCGTCATCCTTCAATACGATCTGACCGTCCATTTCGGTATTATCTCCGACGTTTTTCAGTTTCTCGGTAAGCTCCGCCTCTTTTTTGGAATATTTCTGGCTGAGCTGTTCGATATAACTGTTGACGTCGTCTTTATTGTATCCTCTGAAGGATTCTCTGAAGCGAAATGTCATTTTTTGTTTTTAACACTGCCTTTTCTTATATTTTTGTGTGAACCGTACTGTGTCTTTTTGTTCGCGGCGGGTCTTACGGTCTTCTTCGTCTCGGGGTTGACTGCCCTTCCGTAACCGACAAGACACTTGGGAGAAGAACCGATGAGGTCCTCTCTGCCGCATTTTCTCAGCGCCTCTCTGATGAGCGGCGCGTTCTGCGGACGGTTATACTGCAAAAGCGCTCTCTGAAGCTGCTTTTTATGATAATCGTCGGTGCAGTAAACGTGCTTTCCCGAAATGGGATCAATGCCCGTATAATACATGACCGTCGAGACCGTTCCGGGTGTGGGATAGAAATCCTGCACCTGCTCCGGTCTCATATTGTTTTTCTTCAGGTATAGCGCCATATCGACGGCGTCGTTAAGCGTACTGCCCGGATGGCTTGACATAAGATAAGGAACGATATACTGCTCTTTTCCGCATTCCTCGGAGTATCTGAAATACCTCTTTTTGAACTCCTCGTATTTGGAAAAGGTCGGTTTTCCCATATAGCCGAGAACGCTGTCGCATATATGCTCCGGAGCCACCTTGAGCTGACCGCTCACGTTGTCTCTGACGAGCTTTCTGAAGAAAGCGTCGCTCTTGTCGGCAAGCATATAGTCGTATCTGATACCCGAACGGACAAAGACCTTCTTTACACCCTTGACTGCCTCGACAGCTTCGAGGAGCTTTATATATTCGCTGTGATCGACGATAAGGTTTTTGCAGGGCTCGGGAGCCAGGCATCTTCTCGTCAGACACACGCCGTGCTCGAGCTGCTTTTTGCAGGCGGGATAACGGAAATTTGCCGTCGGGCCTCCGACGTCGTGGATATATCCCTTGAAATCCGGCATCGCCGCGATCTTTTCCGCCTCGGCAACGCAGGACTCTATGCTTCTCGACCTCACCGATCTTCCCTGGTGGAAGGTGAGAGCGCAGAACGAACAGCCACCGAAGCACCCGCGGTTGTGGGTTATCGAGAACTTGACCTCCTCGATCCCCGGGACGCCGCCGTCCTTTTCGTACATCGGATGGTAATTTCTCATATACGGGAGAGAATAAACCTCGTCGAGCTCTTCTCTTTCGAGAGGGGGCATTGGAGGATTCTGAACGAGCATTTTGCCGTCGTAAAGCTCGCAAAGCGCCTTGCCGGATACCGAATCCTGGTTGAGGTACTGCACTCTGTACGCTTCTGCGTATGCCTTCTTATCGTTTTTGATCACGTTGAAATCGCTCGTTCCGGCGATCTCGTAGTTGACCTTATCTTCCGGAAGGCCTACGTAGCAGGTCCCTCTTACGTCGCGGATCTTTTTGACCGGGACGCCTTTTTTCAGCAGTTCTGCGATACGGACTATGCTCTTTTCGCCCATTCCGTAGCTGAGGATGTCGGCTCTTGAGTCGATGAGGATACTGCGTCTGATCTTATTGTCCCAATAATCGTAGTGTGCAAAACGTCTTAAAGACGCTTCAAGACCTCCGATGATTATCGGAACGTCGCCGTACGCTTCTCTTATCCTGTTGCAGTAAACTATCGTGGCTCTGTCGGGACGGAAACCCATTTTGCCGTCTGGAGAATAGTAGTCATAATTTCTCTTCTTCTTTGAGACGGTGTAGTGGGCGACCATCGAGTCGATGTTGCCGCCGCTGACGAGAAATCCGAGCTTCGGTCTTCCGAAACGTCTGAAATCCTCACAGCTCTTATAGTCCGGTTGGGAGAGGATGACGACGCTGAAACCGTTATGCTCAAGCACCCTCGATATTATGGCAGGGCCGAAGGAAGGATGGTCAACGTATGCGTCGCCGATGACATAGACAAAATCGGGAGTCCCCCAGCCGCGCTGTTCGGCTTCCTCTTTAGTTACCGGCAAAAACATACTTTCAGCCATATCCTTCCTCCATATTTTTCAATCAAATCTTGGCCTGCTCGACCATTTCGAAGGCTTCGAGAACGTCGCCTTCCTTGATATCGTTGAACTTTTCAAGTCCGATACCGCATTCGTAGCCCTCGGACACTTCCTTTGCGTCGTCCTTCATTCTCTTGAGCGACGAGATGGAATCTTCAAAGATGACTACGCTGTCTCTCAGGACGCGGATCTGCGCCTTTCTTGCGACCTTACCGTCCTTGACAAGACAGCCGGCGATGGTGCCGACACCAGTGATGTGGAATATCTGTCTGACCTCTGCGTGACCGAGTATCTCCTCCTTGAATACGGGAGCGAGCATACCCTTCATTGCGGCCTCGACCTCTTCTATGCACTCATAGATGATACGGTAGGTTCTGATATCGACCTTTGCTCTGTCGGCAGCGTCAGTCGCGTTCTTGTCGGGACGGACGTTGAAGCCGATGATGATAGCAT
>JAGHTD010000310.1 GCA_018065475.1 Candidatus Colimorpha enterica | reverse complement strand
ATGATGATGATCAACGATACCGCCGAGACGATATACGCTGACTTCATCGCGGCAAAGAAGAAAAAGGAGATCTATGCAAACCTCATTCTGATGCAAAGCTCCTCTTTCGGAAAATATATGAACTCCGACGCACTTCTCAATCTCAATATTCTTCCCGGAATAGACGCGAATGACGAATGGTTCGACAAGACTATAACCGACGCATACACCTTCGGAAACAAGATATATGCTCTGTCGGGATACGCAACCGATCCCGTCGAGGCGTGCGGCTGTCTGTACGTCAACCTTGACAAGCTCGCCGGAAAGGGAATAACCTTAAATTACGGCGACGTCAAGGACGGTTCCTTCACTGTCGAGACCTTCCTCACCTGGGCAAAAGCACTCGGCAGGGAAAGCGTATCGCTGAATGAACCGTATTCGTATCAGTCGGCGTATCTTATGATCTCGCAGGGCGGTAATTTCATTGATTACGGCGGCGGAGATCATTCGCTCTCCTCCTTCAACGATGAAGAAGAGACCGTTGTGAATTATATTAAGGACGTGCTCGGCTACGGCAGAAAGACGACCGATCCGACCGGAGAGACCGTCTATGATGGGATCGACAGATTCCAAAACGGCGAGACCTCCTTTATGTTCGGCAGTCTCGGTGCGGTATGGGAGCTTGACGCCTGCGCGTTCAGGTGGGAGATCCTTCCTCTTCCGGCTGCGGAGAGCGGGGAATATATCACGCCCGTCTGCGGTAACGCGCCGATCATCGCGGCGACGACGAGCGACGGCAACATCGACGCCATGGCTTATATCCTCAACGCCGTCAACATCACCTCAAAGGATTTCATCCGCGCGGAATATATCAACGATCTCGTCAAAAACCGTATGAGGACAACTCATACCGCCGATATGGTCGATATCATCCTCGACGCAAAGCGCGTGCTCGATCCCGCGATCTCGCTCTCTGAGGGCTACGCCAATATAAAGAAGGGAACGATCGGCGCGCTGACAGGTGCCGTTGACGGAACCAAATCCTTCGCGTCGCTTCTCTCGTCCACACGCTCCAAGGCGTCAAGCACGCTCAAAGGCATAAAATAATTGTTAACTTTTTGTAAACGATTTGAATGTCGTTTGCAATATGATCTGAAATGTGATATAATATCACAGTTAATGCGTTGTCCCGGTCAGTGGGGCAAGCGGGAAACCGCAATTCACCGGCCATGGCTGAGGCAATAGCAAATAAAATAAAGGAATGGTGAACAAAATGACACCCGAACTCAAGAAAGAACTCATCGAACAGTACGCTACACACGAAGGAGACACAGGTTCTCCCGAGGTTCAGATTGCTATTCTCACTTACAGAATCAACAATCTTAACGATCATCTTAAGAACAACAAGCTCGACCACCACAGCCGTCGCGGACTTCTCAAGATGGTAGGTCACAGAAGAAACCTTCTCGGTTACCTTCAGAAGACCGATATCGAGCGTTATCGTGCAATCGTTGAAAAGCTCGGTCTGAGAAAATAATTTTTCCCCAAGGGCAAAAGGTTCGCCCGAAGGGTAATAAAGACATCTTCAGGGGAACCGTAAACCGGTTCCCCGTTATTATGTAAAGATGTTTTTAGACGATGTTTAGGAGGAATAAGTAAATGTTTGAAAAATTCAGAACCTTTGAATACACACTTGCGGGCAGACCGCTTGTGATCGAAACCGGCAAGATGTGCGGACTGGCTAACGGTTCCTGCCTTGTCCGTTACGGCGACACCGCCGTTCTCTGCAACGCTACTGCAAGCGCAAAGCCCCGTGAAGGAATCGATTTCCTTCCTCTCTCCGTTGATTTTGAAGAGAAACAGTATTCTGTCGGAAGGATCCCCGGCGGTTACTTCAGACGTGAAGGCAAGCCCTCCGAGAAGGCAATTCTCACGTCCCGCGTGATCGACCGTCCCGTCCGTCCCCTTTTCCCAAAGGATCTCCGCAACGATGTAGCTCTCACTCTCACCGTTATGTCGGTCGATAACGACTGCTCGCCCGAGATCTCCGCAATGATCGGCGCATCCGTCGCCCTTTCCATCTCCGATATTCCCTGGAACGGCCCTATCGGCGGCGTTTTCGTAGGTCTCGTTGACGGTCAGGTCGTCATCAACCCCACCGCCGCACAGCGCGAGAACAGCACTCTTGAGCTTACCGTTGCCGGCTCTGCCGAAAAGGTCGTAATGATCGAGGCAGGCGCAAAGGAAGTATCCGACGAGGATATGTATAACGCGATCATGATCGCTCACGAAGAGATCAAGAAGCTCGTCGCTTTCATCAACGGCATCGTTGCCGAGATCGGAAAGCCCAAGTTTGACTATCCCTCCGGTGATTTCGATCACGAAATGTTCGACAAGGTCTTCGATTTCTGCGAGAAGGACGTTATGGTCGCTCTCGACACCGATGACAAGAACGTAAGAGACGAAAGAATGCTCCCCATCAGAGACGCTATCGTCGAGAAGTTCAGCGAAGAATATCCCGACATCGCCGACAGAATGGAAGAGCTTGTATATAAGATCCAGAAGAAGATCGTCCGCCGTTGGCTCATCAACGACAAGAAGCGTGTTGACGGCAGACGTATGGACGAGATCCGTCCTCTCGACGCTCAGATCGACCTTCTTCCCAGAGTTCACGGCTCGAGTATGTTCACAAGAGGACAGACTCAGGTCCTCACCGTCTGCACTCTCGGCCCTCTTGACGACGCTCAGGAGCTCGAGGGTATCGACGAGGAAGTATCCAAGCGCTATATGCACCACTATAATATGCCCGGCTACTCCACCGGTGAGGCAAAGGCGATCCGTTCACCCGGACGCCGTGAGATCGGTCACGGAGCTCTCGCAGAGAGATCTCTCGTTCCCGTTCTTCCTTCCAAGGACGAGTTCCCCTACGCTATAAGATGCGTATCCGAGGTCCTTTCCTCCAACGGTTCGACCTCTCAGGCATCCGTCTGCGGTTCCACCCTCGCTCTTATGGCTGCGGGTGTTCCGATCAAGGCGCCCGTTGCGGGTATCTCCTGCGGTCTTATCACCGAGGACGACGGAAGCTGGACTACCATGATCGACATCCAGGGTCTTGAAGACTTCTACGGCGATATGGACTTCAAGGTAGCAGGTACTCACAAGGGTATCACCTCCATTCAGATGGACCTCAAGATCGACGGACTTACGCCCGCGATCATCAAGGCGGCTCTCGAGACCACTCACAAGGGCCGTGATTACATCATCGACGAGATCATCCTCAAGGCGATCGACAAGCCGAGAGACGAGGTCTCCAAGTACGCTCCCAAGATGATCAGCATGAAGATCGATCCCGAGAAGATCGGCGACGTCATCGGTCAGAAGGGTAAAGTCATTCAGAAGATCCAGGCAGAGACCTGCTCCGAGATCACCATCGAGGAGGACGGAAGCGTATTCATCGCCGCTGTCAATCCCGAAGGCGGTCTTGCAGCCAAGGCAGCAATCGAAGCCATCGTATTCGAGCCCGAAGTCGGCGCTATCTACAACGGCACCGTCACAAGGATCATCCCGATCGGCGCATTCGTCGAGTTTGCTCCCGGTAAGGAAGGCCTCGTTCACATCTCCAAGCTCGCTCATACGAGAGTCGAGAAGGTCGAGGACGTCTGCGCCGTCGGCGACGCTATGTCCGTCAAGTTCCTCGGCGTTGACGAGAAGGGCAGAATGAACCTTTCTCACAAGGATTGCCTCCCCCGTCCCGAAGGACTTCCCGAGCAGCCCGTTGAGCGCCCCCGCAGAAGCTTCGGCAGAAAAAGAGAAGACAAACAGTAATTGAGAAAAAAGCAGACTCCGGTCTGCTTTTTCTTTATAATATGCCGAATATCCGCGGTCATAAAAAAATCTCACGAAGCGATCGTGAGATTTTTTATCTATTATTCAGCGCAGCGGTTGCCGTCTCTGTCGAATGTTGCGAAGAGAGCGTCGTCCTCGTCGAAGGTATATTCCTTGCCGTTCGTAAGAGTGAGCGTGAACGTTCTCTTTCCTTCGTATGCGTCAGAAGCGGAAACTGCCGAGATCGGCATATCGGGCTGATTGTTGGGGTAGATGACCGTTACGATATGGTCTTTCTTCGCCTTGTCGGTGAAGAGGATCGCGGGTGCCTTGAAATGCTCGATGTTCTTGCCGGGTTCACTGCGGTTCTTTCTCCAACCCATATATCTCGGCTTGTACTGACCGATGATGATGTTTGGAGCGACCGAGCTGACGAGAGACATCGAAACGCCGTCGCCGTGATCGACGGTTATCTTCTTGCCGTCAACGTCGATCGGTTCCGTTCCGAGCTGGAAGAGTACCTCGTAAATGTGCTCGTTGTCGTCCTTTGGATCGAAGCGGTCTATCATAACGAAGAACGGGAGCGTTCCTTCAAGTCCCTTCTTGAAGAAGATGACCTTTCTGTGGTGATCGACCTTGATCGCGCCGCAGCTGCCGTAGCCGTACTTATACGAGCCCTCAAACGCCTCGTATTCTTCTCCGTCGTAATTCCAGAAGAGGTCGGAGGGGATCTTGTCCCTTACGTATCTCTCCTCGTTAACCCTTGAATAGGACGTTGCTCTGTTCTGTCCCGCATAATCGACGAGAGCGGTATTGTGCGCTCTTGAAGACGTGATCATCGAGCGCATCTCGGAGCTGTCGTATTCGTACTGTCCGCCGTCCTCAAGCATACGCTTGCCGTAGGCGTAAAGGTCGAAGGAGAGCTTGTCCTCGTGCTGATGTCCCCAGCCGTAGTGAGCGGAATCGAGGAGCGCCCACATATCTGTCTTTTCCCAGCCGGTACGCATGACGCCGAGACCGACCGTTTCAAGCGAAAT
>JAGHTD010000240.1 GCA_018065475.1 Candidatus Colimorpha enterica | reverse complement strand
TTTACGGGACGGACGGAGACCAGCTTGTTTTTGTCGGAGCTGATCTTTATTAGAGCGAATATGAACGCGACGATGACGGAAACGATGAGCCCCGTCTTATGCTCGTACATAAAGTAGTCGAAATCGCTGTCGAAATCCTCTCTCCTGACCGGAGGATCGTAATACGAAGGATCATAGATCGGCGGATCGTCTTTTCCGTATGAGGGATCGTCATAGTAGGACGGCTCGGTGCTTCCCGTGCTCTCGTAAAGACCGTATTCCCTTGCGCAGAAATCGGAAAAACGCTCGAACCCTTCGAGATACATCCCGTCGGCGAAACAGCCGGTGAACTCATCCGAATAATACAGGATCTCATCGTCGGCGATTATGTTTCGTATCTCGCTTGAAGTGGAGACCTCCCACGCTCTGTCGCTGAGTACGAGGGCGATGAGCACGCCTCCGTTGACGTCTCCGAACCCGTTTGCGTCGTAGAAGTTGTCGGTCATCTCCTGCATCGTCATACCGTTGGTATCCGACGCGGTCAGGACGACGATGTCGAAGCCGTATCTGCTCTTTACCGAAAGGATATACTTCTGAAGCTCCGCCTCCTCGGAATCGTCGAGAAGGTCGTCGTAATCGTAAACGTAGCTTCTCTCCTCCGCAAAAGCCGTGAGCGGAAGTGCGACAAGCAAAGCCGCAAGAATTATCGCAAATAATCTTTTCATATCACATACCTCCGAGGAGCTTGCCGAGAAGCAGTGCTATCGCGAACGTCACGGCGAACGAGCCGAAAAGATATATGAAAAACCACATCCATGCGAGTTTTTTGTCCACCGGCAGGTTTCCGACGAGCTTTCCCGTCTGACCGTTTACGGCAAAATGGTAGCGTTCTCCGTTCCAGTTGGTATTGAGGAACCAAACGGGATAGAGCACGTATTTCGCCTTTCCCGTCGATTCGGTGACGTTGACCGCCTCGGTCGTCATTGACGAATAGCCGGAAACGGTGCGCCCGAGCTCGTCGAGAGAGGTGGCTTTCAGTCTCTCGCTCGCCCTCGAAACGCATTCCTCCTCCGTGACGTCGTATCTGTCGGCGAGGTAGCCGCTGAGGTACGCCGTTCTGAAATCGACCGCCTCGCTGAAATCAAACGGCTCTATGGATTCCATAAGGTCGTTTGCGATCTGCGATGAACCGTCAACGGGAATATTCCCGAACGCCATTTTCGCGCGTCTGAATACCGAATAGTGGCTCGTTTCGGTGTAGCTGTATTTGCTGTCCGTCCAGCTGCGCACCGTCGTACAGTGCCATCTGGCCTCTGCCGTGCTGTCGGCGTCGAAGAGCCAGAACGGAACGTAAAGTCCTTTTATTTCATCAATATGGTTCTGATCCCTGAAGAGCTTGGGAAGCAGTTTTTTGTTGCTGACGTGAGCGGTGAGCGCCGCCTTTGCCTCTTCCTTGCTGATCTTGAAGGGCAGGACGTAATCCGGGCGGAGATCGCCGGCGAGGTTGCCCGCCATGACGACCGGGTTGCCGCAGTAAGGGCATGAGGATGCCGCAGTGGTCTGATCGGTGACGATCTCACCTCCGCAGGAGTTGCAGATGTAAACCGAAACTCCCTCGTCATCTCCCTCGCTCCAATAATTGCCGTTGTTTTCCCACTCGATATTGTCTTCCGCGTCTCTTCCGAGAAGCTCGTCGTAGGTCTTGAGATCGTCGATCTCGAATACCGAATCGCAGTAAGGGCATTTCAGCTTCTGCAGTTCGGGGTCAAACTCGACTTTTCCGCCGCAGTTGGGACATTTATAGTCAAATAACGTATCTTCTTTTATGATATTTTCGGTCATTTTCTCACATCCTGTTTTTTGTACCGGTTTTTTCAAACATGAAGTCAATAAACTTTTTTGAGCTGATGGGGAGACTCTCCCTGTCACGGTAGGTCACGCCGAACGAACGGACGACGGGTGTGCTTATCTTGAGCTTCTTTATCCTGTAATCCGCCTTTTCGAGCAGCATTGAGGACAGGACGCTGACGCCCAGCCCGCTTTCCACCATCGAAAGGATCGTATGGTCATCCTGTATCCTGAATTTCGGGGACACCTTTATCCCCTTGTTTTCAAACGCCATGAGCACCGTGTTGGTTATCCCCTCGTCGGCGATTATCAGCGGCTCGCGTGCCAGTTCTTCAAGCGACACCTCGCTCTTTTCCGCAAGAGGGTGATTTTCGGGTATTACGGCAAGATAGGGGTCTTTTAAGATGATCCTGCATTGAAGCTCCTTCGCCGCCTGCGGATAGACGAATCCGAAGTCGATCATACCCGACTTGATCCATTCCGGCATCGTAGTGTTGTTTCCCTGCATAAGGGTGAACGTCACGTTGGGATATATCTTCGTGAAGTCGGAGATAAGGGGCGGAAGAAGTCTCTGCGAAATGCTCGAGCAGGTACCGATCCTAATCTCACCCATTTCAAGCCCGTTTATGTCGGACGCCGCCTCTCCGAGATCGCGGTAGGCAAGAACGTATTTCTCGATGAGGGGGAAAAGCCGTTTTCCTTCCTCGGTAAGCTCGACTCCCCGCCTCGTGCGTATGAAAAGCGTGACGGAAAGCTCGTCCTCGAGCGAGCGGATCATCTGGGAAACAGCCGCCTGAGTGTATCCCATCTCCTCCGCCGCGCGGGTGAACGAACCCGTTTCGCATATTTTGCAGAACGCCGTGTAACGAATCATCTTTTCCTCCGCGGAGAAACATTAAGTCTTATTATATTATATCATAGCATTTTATTTTTTTCAATACCAAAGGATAAATAAATGCTGTCGTAATTATGTTGACTTTCTCCTCCGAATATGGTATAATATAATGTCAATATATTATTTTCAGTAGGGAAAACATGAAAGACACCTTTACAGTCATTGCCTTCGGAGACGTCGTCGGCCCTTATGCGACCGAAAAGCTCGGGCGTGCGATCAAACGCATAAAAAGTGAATACAGCGCCGATATGGTAATCGTCAACGCCGAGAACTCCGCAAAGGGCAACGGAGTGGATATAAGTTCCGCTGACTACCTCCTCCGCAAGGGAGCCGACATACTCACGAGCGGCAACCACGTCTGGAAAAGAAGCGAAATAAAGGACTACCTCGACGGAAGCGAGTTCCTCATCCGTCCCGCCAACTATCCGCCGTCCTGCCCCGGAAAGGGTTTCACCTATTACGATTCCTGCGGGATTAGAGTGCTGGTCATGAACGTGCTCGGGACCGTCTATATGGACCCTCTCGACAGCCCGTTTGACGCCGTTTCCGCCATTCTGAAATCCGAAAAAGGAAACTACGATATTTCGGTCCTCGACGTTCACGCCGAGGCGACGTCCGAAAAGCTCGCGATCGCAAACTATTTCGACGGAAGGATCACCGCCGTTTTCGGCACGCATACCCACGTCCGCACCGCCGACGCGCGCCTGCTTCCGAAAGGCACCGCCTATATCACCGACATAGGCATGACCGGACGTCCCGATTCCATTCTCGGGGTCGATAAGGAACAGATAATCGAACACATGACCACTCACATGCCGACGAAGTTCAACGTCGGAGACGGAGAGACGGAGGCAAACTTCGCCGTCATCACCGTCGATATGAACACAAAAAAAGCAATCAGCATCATTTCGGCAAGCGCCGGAATATGAACGGAGAAGAAAATGTCAGTCACAACAGAAACAGTATCAAGAGAAATATATCCCGTCGTCCCCATACGCAGCGCGGTCGCGTTCCCCGGGTTTCACCTCACCTTTGAGGTGAGCGACCCCGACATCGAGGACGTCTGCCGCCGCGCGGAGCTTCTTAACGGGAACATCCTTCTCGTCCCCTGCATAATGCTCTCGGACGAGGACGAATCACCCGCAAACCTCCACCGTATCGGTACGGTATGCAGGATTGAAAGAATAATCAAAATGCCCGCAGGAGCAATGAAGATCGTCGCTTCGGGTATCGAAAGAGCCGAGATCAACGATTTCATCCCCGCAAAGAAGAAGACGTGGAAGGCAAACTGCACCGCAAAGACCGTAATATGTTCCGAATCGCCGGAACAGGACGCGGTGATCAGGGAGATAAGGGAGAGCTTTGACGGTCTTAAGCCGCTGCTTCAGAAGATCTCCGCCGATATATGCAGTCAGGTGGAGGGCTTCGACGACGTTTCGCGCCTCGCCGATTTCATCGCCTGCTTCATCCTCATGGACTACGACGACAGAGTGCTCGTCCTCAAAGAGTTCGACCCCCTCAAAAGAGGCATTCTCGTCTCCGCTCTCCTTGAGCAGGAAAAGAGCATCCTCAACACCCAGGCAAAGATCCACGCCAAGGTTAAGGAAGCCCTCGACTACAATCAGAAGGAGTTTTTCCTCAAAGAACAGCTCAAAGCCATAAAGGAAGAGCTCGGTTACAGCGACGAGGAGGACGACGACGAGATCGTCGAATACAACGGCAAGCTCGCCAAGGCAAACCTTCCCGACGAAGTAAGGGCAAAGCTCTCGAAGGAAGTCAAAAAGCTGGCAAAGACGCCCTACGCCTCCGCGGAGAGCGCCGTCATCAGAGGGTACATCGACACCTGCCTCGAGATCCCCTTCGGCAAAAAGACGAAGGACAGGACAGACGTCGCGGCGGCAAAGAAGATCCTCGACGCCGATCACGACGGGCTGGAAAAGGTCAAGGAAAGGATCCTTGAGTTCATAGCCGTAAAACAGCTCAACCCCGATATAAAGAATCAGATAATCTGCCTCGCAGGCCCTCCCGGAACGGGTAAAACGTCTATCGCGATGTCGCTCGCCAAAGCTCTGAAAAGAAATTACGTCCGCGTTTCGCTCGGCGGTATCAGAGACGAGGCGGATATCAGAGGCCACCGCAAGACCTATCTCGGCTCTATGCCCGGGCGTATCATCACCGGTCTTTCGCAGGCGGGCTCGATGAACCCGCTCATGCTCCTTGACGAGGTCGATAAGCTCACAAACGATATGCACGGCGACCCGTCGTCCGCTCTGCTCGAAGTCCTCGACAGCGAGCAGAACAAGGCGTTCCGCGACCACTTCATAGAGTTCCCCGTCGATCTTTCGGACGTCATGTTCATCACGACCGCAAACGACGTGAGCAACATCCCCCGCCCGCTTCTCGACAGGATGGAGGTCATCGAGCTGAAGACCTACACCCGCCACGAAAAGCTGGCGATCGCAAAGCACCACCTCATCCCGAAACAGCTCAAACGCCACGGCATGACCTTGAAACAGCTCCGCATAACCGATACGGCAGTCACCGAGATCATCGACTTCTACACGGTCGAGGCGGGCGTCCGCAATCTCGAACGCGAGATCGCCTCGATATGCAGAAAAACCGCCGAAAAGATCGTTGACGGCGAGGCGAAGATCACCGTAAAGGCGGAAAACGTCCGTGATTATCTCGGGAACAGAAAGGTCACGCCCGACAAGATATACGACGACGATCAGGTAGGCGTTGTAAACGGCCTTGCCTACACCGAGGCGGGAGGCGATATGCTCCGTATCGAGGCGGCTTCGATGCCCGGTACCGGCAAGCTCGAACTCACCGGCTCCCTCGGAGACGTTATGAAGGAATCGGCAAAGACCGCCATCTCCTACATCCGCTGTCATACCTCGGAGCTCGGTATCGATCCCGATTTCTACAAAAACAAGGATATTCACCTCCACTTCCCGGAGGGCGCGGTACCCAAGGACGGCCCCTCGGCAGGCGTGACGATCGTCACCGCCCTCGCCAGCGAGCTTTCCGGCAGACCCGTCCGCCGCGAGATCGCAATGACCGGAGAGGTCACTCTCCACGGTCAGGTGCTCCCGATAGGAGGTCTCCGCGAAAAGACGATGGCGGCTTATAAAGCGGGCGTCACGACCGTGTTCATCCCCGACGGCAACGTCAAGGACCTCGGCGACATCGACGGCAAGGTGCGCGAATCGCTGCCCTTCATTCCCTGCAAGACGGTCAGCACCGTGATTTCGGGAGCGCTCGTCCAGAGATGATAAACCTTCGCAATTCGGATATAAAGATCACGGCGGGGCTCCGCAGTCAGTTTCCCAACGATCAGCGCCCTCAGATAGTCTTCTCGGGACGCTCCAACGTCGGCAAAAGCTCTCTGATAAACGCCCTGCTCGACCGCAAGTCCCTTGCGCGCGTGAGCTCGGCTCCCGGCAAGACGATAACGGTCAACTTCTACGACATCGACGGCAAAATATGGTTCGTCGATCTCCCCGGCTACGGCTTCGCAAAGCGTGCGCCGGAGGACAAAGCAAGATGGTCCGCCCTCACCGAGGGTTTCATCACCGACGTGAGAGACGACCGGCTCGTCCTTCAGCTCATAGATATGAAGGTCGGGCCGACGAACGACGACCTCATGATGCTCGACTGGCTGAAAAACGCCGGACAGCGTTTCGTCGTCGTAGCGACCAAATCAGACAAGCTCAACAAGACCGATTACGCAAAGCAGCTTAAAAGTCTGTCTTCTCTCGCGGATACGGTTATCCCCTTCTCCGCCCTCTCCAAAGCGGGCAGAGACGAAATAAGGGACGTAATTTTCAACTTCGCAAAAGGATAACGCAATGCTACTTGACCTGATAAGAAGCGGGGACGACTTCAAAGAAGTTCTTATAATGCTCCTGCTCCAGATCCCGATCATACTCTTTTCGCTCTCATTCCACGAAGCGGCTCACGCGCTGATCGCGGACAAAATGGGCGACCACACGGCAAGAAATCTCGGAAGGATCACCCTTAATCCCTTGAAGCATTTCGACCCCATCGGCTCGCTCTGTATGCTCCTCGTCGGTATCGGCTGGGCAAAGCCCGTGCCGATAAACGCCCGCAACTTCGATAATCCGAAAAAAGGAATGGCGCTTTCCGGACTTGCCGGCCCCGTCGCCAACCTCATCCTCGGCTTCATAGGCGAGCTCGGATGCTGTATCACCAATTCGGTTTATATTCATTTCTTCGCCTCCGCGGGCGCTTCGGCATATACCCTAATCGAGATCGTTTACAATTTCTTTTTCCTTCTCTCCTATATGAACATCTACCTCGCGCTGTTCAACCTCATCCCCATTCCTCCCTTCGACGGCTCACGCATTTTCTTCTCCATCCTCCCCGACAAGATCTATTTCGGAGTGATGAAGTACGAGAGAGTGATCATGATCGTCGTCCTCATCCTTCTCTGGACGGGATTCATCGATCTCCCCTTCGCGTGGCTGACCGACAAAATACTGGATTTATTTGATTTGATTATCGGACTGGTACCGTTTTTATGAGTGAACTCAGTTTCAAGCTGGAAGTTTACGAAGGCCCCCTTGACCTTCTGCTTTCGCTGATCACGAAAAACAAAGTTGATATTTACGATATTCCGATCGCCCTGATCCTTGAGCAGTATATGCAGTACCTCAAGGAAATGCGGCTCATGGATATGGATATCGCGGGCGAGTTCATCGTCATGGCGGCGGAGCTTATGCTCATCAAGAGCAAAATGCTCCTGCCGAAGCAGATCGACACCGAGACCGGTGAGGAAGAAGACCCCCGCGCACAGCTCGCACGCGCCCTGCTCGAATACAAGAGGGCAAAGGAAGCGGCGCAGTATCTTTCGGGGCAGTATTCGATGTACGCCGGACGTATCGCAAAGGAGACAGAGGTCATCGACCGCAGAGGAGAGATCCCCGATCACATCGACCTTGACCTTCTCACGAAGGCGATGGACAGGGTGCTGTCGAAAAACAGCCGCCTTCCCGACCTTATGAAGGAGTCCGAAAAGGCGATAGAGCGTCTTCTCGAGCAGAAGATCGTCCCCGTTTCGGCAAAGATCATCTTCGTTATGAAATACCTCCGCAGGAACGGAGCGTCCGACTTTGACGGAATACTCCTCACTGCGTCCTCCCGCTCGGAGCTCGTCGCCATCTTCATAGGCACTCTTGAGCTTCTGAAGGTGCAGAGGGTGGTAATGTCCGTATCGGAGGACGATCCCGAGAGGGTCATCCTCTCACTTAATCTCAATCACGCACGAACGGAGAAAGCAATATGACCGAAGAGATAAAACCGCTCGGAGTTGACGAATGCACCGACCTTGACGGTATCGGCGCAATGATAGAGGCAATTCTGTTTGCGGCGGGTTATCCCGTAAAAAACGAAAAGATCTGTTCCTCCTGCAACATCACGAAGGAACTGTTTGAAAAAGTAATGGAAAGCGGATTTTTCGCCTACGAAGGCAGAGGAATACGCCTGATAAGATTCGAGGACTCCTGCCAGCTCTGCTCAAACGAGTTCTACGAGAAAAACGTCAAGGTCGCCCTCGGAATGAGACTTAACGGCGCGCTGTCGCAGTCTGCCCTCGAGGTGCTTGCGATAGTCGCCTACAATCAGCCCGTGACCAAGGCGTTCGTGGAGCAGGCGAGGGGCGTTGACTGCACCTACGCGATCACCACGCTCTGTGAAAAACAGCTGATCGAGGTGGCGGGAAAGCTCGAGGTCCCGGGAAGACCGAACCTCTATTCCACCACCGAGACCTTCCTCCGCTGCTTCGGACTGTCGTCGGTATCCGAGCTTCCGAAGAGCGAAGTGCTCGAAGCCGCGCTCGGTAAGAGCGAGGAAAACGGCGGAGACGGCGAAGATCATACGGACGGAAACACGGCCGAAAACGCTTCACCGGACGAGGAGATCCCGACCGCAGAAGCAGAAAACGAATAAAACCGCACCGAAACTTGAAAGAGGGTGAGAAAACTGACGGCACTGTATATAGTTCTGGCTTTGCTCTGTCTCTTTTTTCTCATAGCCGTTATCCCTCTGACAGTCGAGATAATCGCCGATCCCGATTTCAGCTTAAACGTCTGTATCTCTTTCATAAAGCTGAAGCTCGTTCCCAAAAAGGAAAAGCCGGTCAAGCTTTCGGATTTCAGGATCGACAGATTCCGGAAGAAGAGACTGAAAGAAGAAAAGAAAAAGCTGAAAAAGCATAAAAAAGCGGACAAAAAGCCGGCGGAAAAGCCGGAAGAACCCAAAGAAGAAAAGCCGAAGGAGCCGCTCACCAAGAAAGTCACCTCCGTCCTCGACCTCGTCAGAAACGTTGTTCTCGACACGGTAAGAAAGTTCGGCAAATATCTGAAAGTCAGGATAAGCTTCATCGACGTTAATATCGGCTGCGAAGACCCGTACGACACCGCCATGATCTACGGCGCGGTATGCCAGAGCGTAGCGGTCATTTCGGAGCTTCTGAGCGGGCTGAAAAACGTAAAGATCAAAGAGACCGACGGCATACGCAACGTCGCCGTAAGGTCGGATTTCATAAACAGAAAGACCTCGTTCAGAGTTCATATCGCATTTTCAATCAGAGTATGGCAGATCGTATCGGTCGGCGCGACCGGACTTATCCGATATGTAAAATACAAAGCAGGATCCACCAAAAAGAAAAATAAACGCTCAAAAGCGGGAGGAAACACAGAATGTCAGAAAACAAAGTCAGCGGAATGATGAAAGAAGTTCTCGAAAGCATCAGATCGGTAGCCGACTCGAATACCGTGATCGGCGAGCCGGTCAAGGTCGCAAACGGCACGATGATCATTCCCGTTTCAAAGGTCAGCATAGGTTTTGCGTCCGGAGGGCTTGACTACGCACCGGCAAAGAAGACCGACGACGGTTCGACCAAAACGAAGACGCCTGCCGTAAGCGCCGCTCCCTATTTCGGAGGCGGCGGCGGAACCGGCGTTTCGGTCATCCCCCTCGGCTTCCTCGTCGTCGATAAGGAAGGCAGAGTCGATCTTCTCAACCTCACCAACCCGGCGGCAGTGCCTCCCGTAGTAGGCGCGATTGATTCCGTCGCCTCCTTTGCGGACGGTCTCCCCGACCTCATAAACCGCCTGAAGAACACGTTTGCAAAGGACAAGACCGTTGACGGTCTCGACGACGACGTTCTCAAAGAGAAGATAAACGAAGAAAAAGAAAAGGCAGAAAAAGACTGATGTCCGGAAGTGAAAGCGTAAAGCTTCAGAAATACGTCGCCGACTGCGGGCTCATGTCCCGCCGTGCCGCAGAGGAACGGATAGCCGACGGCAGCATAAAGGTCAACGGTGAGACCGTCGAGCTCGGCAGAAGGATCGTTCCCGGCACCGACAGCGTGACCTTCAACGGCAAGCCGGTGGCGATAACCGGCAAAAAGAGATACGCCTACATCATGCTCAACAAGCCGAAGGGCTACGTCACGTCGATGAACGACGAGCTGGGCAGACAGTGCGTCAGAGACCTCACCGAAGACGTCGGCGTCAGAGTTTACCCCTGCGGACGCCTCGACAAGGATTCCGAGGGACTGCTGATCATGACAAACGACGGCGATCTCGCCGAAAAGCTGATGCACCCGAAGCACCACATCCCGAAATACTACACGGTCAGAGTCGAGGGCAAGATCACCGAAAAACAGCTGAAGACGCTTAACG
>JAGHTD010000072.1 GCA_018065475.1 Candidatus Colimorpha enterica | reverse complement strand
AAAAGGAGGAGTCAAAACCATCAGATGACGAAACTGAAAAATAAAATAATCGACGGTTTTCTGATCGCCATGATGATCCTTCCATTCGTGGGATGTATCGTGCTGAAGGTGCTGACCACCCCTGCGAGCGAAGGCATCGACATCAAGGGAGCGCAGATCTATTTCGAGATCCCCATGCCGATACAGCCGCTTTACATCACCGAGGCAACGGTGGTATCCGCGGCGGTGATCATCTCACTGCTCTGCCTCGTGCTGTTCATCACCCGCGGACTGAAAAGAGATCCCGAATCGAAGCGTCAGATCATAGCCGAGTACCTCGTTGAGACCTGCGATAATTTTATCAAGTCCAACATGGGTGAAAGCTATCTCTTTTTCTCGCCCTTCGTCGCCGCAATAATGGCGATCTCGGCGTTCTCAAGTCTTTCGAGTCTTCTCGGTCTCTATCCGCCCACGTCGGATATGAGCATCGTCGGCGGATGGGCGATTCTCTCGTTCGGTCTCATCACCCACTACAAGCTGAAGGGCGGCCTTAGGAAGTATATCAAGGGATTCTTCGATCCCATTCCGATCTTTGCGCCGTTCAATATCATCGGCGAGTTCTCGACACCCGTCTCGATGGCGTTCCGTCACTACGGAAACGTGCTCTCGGGCTGTGTCGTGTCCACCCTCGTTGCCGCCGCTCTCGGCGGTGCAAGCAACCTTATCTTCTCTTTTCTTCCCGGATTCCTTTCGGGCATTCCACTTCTCCGCGTCGGTATCCCCGCGATACTCTCGGTCTATTTCGATCTGTTCAGCGGATGTATGCAGGCGTTCATCTTCGCGATACTGACTATGCTTTACTGCGTAAACGGCTTCAACGAAGAGGATTATCTTGAACGAATGGCGAAAAAGCAGGCAAGAAAAGATAAAAAAGCGGCAAAGAACACTGCCGCCGCAAAATAAGTAAAATAAACCCTTTGGAGGAAAATAAAATGGAATTAGCTATCGGAATTATGCTCGGATGCTGCGCACTCGGCGCAGGTATCGCAATGATCGCAGGTATCGGCCCCGGTCAGGGTGAAGGTTACGCAGTCGGTAAGTCCGTCGAAGCAATCGGCCGTCAGCCCGAGGCAAAGAGCGCAGTTACGTCCACTATGATCATGGGATGTGCGATCGCGGAGACTACCGGTCTTTACGCCCTCATCATCGCAATTCTTCTCATATTCGTCGCACCGAGACAGTTTGTCAACCTTCTCGTCAAGGCGATGGGCAAATAAGTCGAAAACAATCTATTATTAACAGAAGGAGGTTTTTATGGAAGTACAGACACTTGATATTATTTCAGTCAACATCTGGAATATATTGGTTTCACTCGCAAACCTTGTAATACTGTATCTTATAATCAAAAAACTTCTTTTCAAGCCTGTTAAAAACATTATCGAACAGCGCAAAAAGGCCGTACAGGACATATACGACGAGGCGGACGCCGCAAAGACCGCAGCCGAAGCCGACAAGGCGCTGTATGCCGAAAAGCTCGAAAAAGCAGATGACGAAGCAAACGAGATCATCCTTTCCGCACGCGCGAAGGCAAAGACCGTCAGCGAGAACATCATCAGCGACGCAAACGCAAAGGCGGCTCAGGCAATGCGCCGAGCAGACGAGTCAATAGAGCTCGACAAGCGCCGCGCGGTCAACGAGATGAAGGACGAAATATCCGGTCTCTCGGTCGATATCGCCGAAAAGATGATCGGACGCGAGATCAACGCCGACGATCACAAGGAGCTTATCGACAGCTTCATCGACTCTATAAACTGACGGAGGAAAGAGAATGTCAACCGTTGCAAACGAGTACGGCAAGGCCCTCTACGCTCTGTCAGACGAGGAAGGTCTGAACTCCGAGATCCTCGGTCAGGTCAGAAACCTCATCGACGTCCTCGACGATAATCCCGGCTTCATAAAGGTCCTTTCCTTCCCTTCCATTCCCGCTTCCGAAAGAATGGACGAGATCGACAAGGTCTTCGGCGGACAGATCAACAGCTATCTTCTTTCGACGCTCAAGCTCCTCGTGAAAAGAGGGCACGCCGGGCAGATCCCCGACGTTCTCAGAGAATACGAGAAGATTTGGTACGAAAGATCAGGCATCGCCGTCGCTCACGTCGTTTCCGCCGTTCCGCTTTCAAAAGAGCAGAAGAACGCCCTTCTCGCCAAGCTCGAGAAGAAGACCGGAAGAGACGTTGAGCTAATATTCAGGATCGACCCCGAGGTCATCGGAGGCGTTTCGGTAAGTATTGACGGCGAGCTTCTCGAAGATACCGTCAGAAGCCGTATCGACAGAATGAAACGGACATTATCCGAAAAAACACTATAAACAGGTAAAGAAATGAATCTTAATCCCGGAGAAATCAGCAATATTATCAAAGCTGAGATAAAACATTTTGAAACCCGCACCGACGAGGCGGAGGTTAGTACCGTCATCCTCGTCGGAGACGGTATCGCCCGCGCACACGGGCTGGACAACTGCATGGCAAACGAGCTCCTCGAATTCGACGGAGGAGATTTCGGTATGGCGCAGAACCTCGAAGAGGATTCCGTCTCCATCGCCCTGCTGTCCAACAAGTCGGATATCAAAGAAGGCACGGTCGTGCGCCGTACCGGCAGGGT
>JAGHTD010000156.1 GCA_018065475.1 Candidatus Colimorpha enterica | reverse complement strand
GAATAAGGATAAGCGATCGTTTTGTCTGCCAAAGCCGTTTGCGCTACGGCTTTTGTCGCCAGCTTGTCCGCTTTTGACGCGGCTCCGGAATGTGCGATTTCCACCTTTGCAACGTTGACGACTGCTCCTCCCGTAACCTTTGCAAGGTCTTCCTCGGTCGGCTCGTACTTTTTGTTTTCTTTCTCCGACATGGTTTTTTCTCCTTATTATATAAAATAATAGTTTTCGGTTTTCAGTTTTCGGCAGGTGCGGATTTCTTTTTCTTCATAATGAAGAACATAACCGTCATACCTACGGCAACACCTGCGACCGCCGTGATAATGGCGAGACTGCCCTCGGAGAGCATTGAGCCGGAATAGGTGGAAATCACTTCTCCGCAATCAGCACAAACGGTTTTTTGGTTCTTGCGCTCGCAGGCAGGTGCGTTTCCTGCTGTAATGAAGTTGCCGTTGCGTGTATAAGAAATGTTGCCTTCTTGTAAAAGAATCTCAAAAGCATCGGCTGCATCGTAAACATGGAATTCTAATCTGATCCATGCACCGTTCCTCAAAACAATTTTTGAATTCGGAAGAGGTGTCCCATTATTTGAAGGAAAAACAATGTCTGTTCCTGATAATGAACCGTTTTCCGTAATCGTAAGCGTGCCGTTTTCCCGAATGCGCAAATGAAACCCGGAAGAGATCCTAACTGCGCCGTCGATTGTTACATTGGAGTTCGACTCAATATCAATGTTTTCATGCAGTCCGGCAGGAATGGTCTCTCCGTCAAAATAAATACCCGCTTCGTAAACACCATCTACGTAATTGCCCCCTACTACTTGTGCCATCGCCGGGATTGCAAGTGCTGTGCAAAGCATCAGCGTTATAAGTAAACAAATTGTCTTTTTCATATCATATTCCTCTTTATATTATGGTTTTCAGCTTTCGGCGGCAACGGATTCCCCGCTGTCGAGGGCACCGTCCCCTGCCGTTTCACGTTCGTTTGCTTTACTTCGCCGCAGGCGCTTTTTCGTCTCCGTTTTCCCCTTTCAGAATATCCTCGATAAACTCGTCGATGATATTCTTCTTGACGTGCTGCATAACGACGACGTGGCAAAGGTCACCGCCGTATTCGGGGAGGAAACCGTCCGCAAGCATATACTTCTTGCGTATCCACTCGGGAGGTCTCTTGAAAAATACCGTGTTGCTGTACGGCATGTGCCATGCGGGACAGCCGATCTCGTCAAGCTTCTTTTGGAGATACTCGGTATTTTCGAGCATTTCTTCCGCTTCCTTCACGAACCCGTCGTAGCCGACCGATTTGATGATCCAGTAGAACTTCAAGGGCGTGAGGGCGTTTCTCGAACAGCTGATGAGCGGCATACGGTTGTGGAGGTAAGAGACCTTGTACGCCTTCTGCGCGTCGAGGATCTCCTGACGGCTGAGGAACAGACCGCACGGCTCGTCGATACCGAAGAACTTGTGTCCGCTTATGGCGATGGAGTCGTAGCCCTGCTTTTCCATATTTACGATGTCTTTGTACTCGGTGAAGGGGAGATAACCGCCGAAGAGGGCGGCGTCGAGGTGCTTATAAACGGCGATTGGCTTGACCTCGTCGAGCACCTTTGCGATCTCCGCCTGGTTGTCCGTCGCGCCCATGAAGGTGGAGCCGACGGCGACGATCACGAGTGCGGGCTTGGTGGGGTCGAGCTTTCTTCTGAGGTCCTCGGTGTCCATGCTGCCGTTCTTGTCGAAGTCGATGAGTCTGACCTCAAGGTTCTGCACGTCGCAGATCCTGAATGAGGAGTAATGCGCCTCTTTTGAAACGTAAACGATCGGGAGCATACCCGTTTCGCCCTGGAGCTTCTTTGCGCCGAAGTAAATGCCGTGCATATTTCCGTCGGTGCCGCTGTTGGTGACAAAGCCCCACTCCTTCCCCTCGGGAATACCGTACCAACGGGAAACGGTCTTGATGACCTCCTGCTCGATCCCTATCGAACCCATGATAAATTGCTCTTCGTCGTAAGGGTTGCCGACGTTGAGGATCGAAATATCGCAGAGTCCCGTCTTTGCGTACCATTCGCCGAAGCCGGAAATGTTGGGGTACTGGCAGACCGGGTAGCCGATACTGTGATCTACGTTTCTGTAAAACTTTTTCATC
>JAGHTD010000147.1 GCA_018065475.1 Candidatus Colimorpha enterica | reverse complement strand
GGATCGTGCCGTGGGCGTATGCGTAGATGACGCGCATGACCTCGGCGCGGTTCTCGACGGTGAAAAGGAAATGCCTTTCCTCAACTCCCGCTTTGTCGAGCCGGTCGAGTTGATCCGCCATATAGACGGGAACGCTGTTGACGATAATATCGCGCCTGCCGTCCCTGAGAACCGGGAAGACCGTGTTTCTCGTGTCCCTCAGCTTGTCGGTGCCGACGGGCTTTTCGAGGAGCATGAGCGGCACTCTGCCGTAGGCGACGACACCCTTTGCCGCCCTGCCCGTGACGATATCCCTTATCTGCGGGAGCGTCAGCTCGGCAGAAAGCAGAACGCTGTCAAGCCCGTAGCCGTCGAGGAAGGACGCCGTTTCGGTGTTGAAGACGTTGAAGCGGAAATCGGCGTGGGGCGTGAGAGGATAGTCCTTTATCAGCGCAAGGTGGGAGATGTTGCCGAGCATCACCTCTTTTGCCCCCTTGCTTACGGCGTTGTCGAGCTGCTTTTTTACGTTGTCGAGCTCGCTGTCGAAGATGACGGGCGGGAGGATAACTCCGTCGGCTATGGGCGAATAATTATTGAGGGGCAGATAGACGTGGCTGAACGGGTGCTGATCGGGAATCTGCGACGGGGAGCGGAACCTTGCGGTCGAAAACGGCCTGCGGGGAGCTCTCTCCTCTCTCCTCGGTACGGGAACGGGTGTTTTCTCCTCGCGGACGACCTCGATCGCGGGAAGGGAACGGGGCTTTGCGCCCGAATAGTCGCTGCCTATCTTACGGCTCGACTGCTTGTCGTTCTCGCTTCTTATGCCGAGCATTTTGCCGCTTATCTCCGACGTGTAGTAGCCGTCGGTGAATCCGCCGCGGGAGAAAAGGGTTTCAAGCGCTGTGATCTCCGAAGGGACGGCGGCGCGCTTTTCGTCGAGCAGACGGCGGTATATCTCGGTGACGCCTCCGACGTAGGCGGGGCTCTTCATTCTTCCTTCGAGCTTCAGCGAGGCGACGCCGTCGGAAATGAGCTCCGGGATATGCTCCGCAAGGCACATATCCTTGATACTGATCGGGTTTGAGCCGTTGTAGGACATCCTGCACGGCTGGGCGCACTGACCTCTGTTTCCGCTCCTGCCGCCGAGCATGGCGGACATGAGGCACTGACCGGAGCAGGAAACGCAGATCGCACCGTGGACGAACGCCTCGATCTCGGGCTTCGAGTCACGGCAGACCGACGCTATGTTCTCACGGCTGAGTTCCCTTGCCACGACGACGCGCTGAAATCCCTTCCCGGCGAGAAGGTCTGCGCCGGCGGTGTTATGTACGGTCATCTGCGTGCTTGCGTGGAGAGGAAAATCGGGATACGACTGCCTTATCAGCATCGACAGCCCGACGTCGGCGATTATCAGCGCGTCAACTCCGCAGGAGTAGAGATACCCCGCGTATTCGAGCGCACTTTTCAGCTCCTTGTCGTAGATCTGGGTGTTGAGGGTGACGTAAGCCCGTACCCCCTTTGAGTGGCAGAAGTCCACCGCTTCCTTTATGCTTTCTCTTCCGAAGTTCTCGGCGTTCATTCTCGCGTTGAACATCGTTCCGCCGAAATATACGGCGTCCGCGCCTGCCGAAACGGCGGCGTCAAGTGCTTCTCTCGTGCCCGCGGGGGCGAGAAGCTCGGGTAATTTAGTGTAAATCATATCATGCCTTTCGTGTGATATTTATTCTACCATAATTCTCTCATAAAGTCAATAAAAGAAAAACGACAAATGTGGCAAAAAGACTTGACAAACGGGATGCAAAATGATAAAATCATAATTGCCTAAATAGGGCAAAATAATATTAAGTTTTTTTCAGGAGGTCGAAATGAAACTTACTTACAATGTTGAAGACAGACCCTCATTCGGTGAGACTCTCGTCTTCGCCCTTCAGCAGCTGCTCGCGATCCTCGCGGCAACGATCGCCGTTCCTTCCATCATAGGAAACGGTATGTCCCAGTCCGCCGCACTCTTCGGTGCCGGCGTCGGAACGATCGTATATCTTCTTTTCACCAAGTTCAAAAGCCCCGTGTTCCTCGGATCGTCCTTTGCATTCCTCGGCTCCATGTTCTCCGCTTTCGGAGGTGCCGCTTCCGTCTCGGTCGGTTATGCCGGACTCATCATCGGTGCCATCCTCGCAGGTCTCGTTTACGTCGTTCTTTCTATCGTAGTCAAGCTCTGCGGAGTCAAGTGGATCAACGCTCTTATGCCTGCGGTCGTCATCGGCCCGACAGTCGCCATCATCGGTCTTTCCCTCGCGGGAAATGCGGTCGGCGATCTTCAGAAGGGTAACGTCGTTCACGACGTTCTCGATGAGGCAGGAACTGTCGTCGGACAGGCACAGAACGCGTCGGTTTACGTCTGCATCATCTGCGGTCTCGTAACTCTCGCAGTCACGATGCTCTGCTCCGTTTACGGCAAGAAAAAGATGATCAGGATGATCCCGTTCATCATCGGTATCGTCGCCGGCTACGCTCTTGCTTCCATTTTCACCGTCATCGGCAACGCTGCCGACATCCCCTCACTTCAGATCGTCAACTTCGCGGCATTCAAGTCCATGCAGTGGGTCCCCTCCTTCACCTTCGTTGAGGCGTTCAAGGGCGTTTCCTCACTCACGGTCGAGTACTTCGTCACAATTTTCGTCGCTTATGCTCCCGTTGCGTTCGTCGTATTCGCAGAGCATATCGCAGACCACAAGAACCTCTCCTCCATCATCGAGCACGATCTTCTTGAAGATCCCGGTCTTCACAGAACGCTTCTCGGAGACGGTGTCGGCTCCATGGCAGGCGCTTTCTTCGGCGGATGCCCCAACACCACTTACGGTGAGAGCGTCGGATGCGTAGCTATTTCCGGTAACGCGTCGGTAGTCACGATCCTCACGACTGCCGTCATGGCTCTCGTTGCGGCTTTCGTAGCTCCCTTCACCACCTTCCTTGCAACCATTCCTTCCTGCGTAATGGGCGGCGTATGTATCGCTCTTTACGGCTTTATCGCAGTCAGCGGACTTAAGATGATCCAGCAGGTCGATCTCGGCGACAACAGAAATCTCTTCGTCGTTTCCGTCATCCTCATCTGCGGTGTCGGCGGAATGAGCGTAAGCTTCGGTAAAGTTACAATCACCGAGGTCGCGTGCGCTCTTATCCTCGGCATCCTTGCAAACGTAATGCTCAAGGGTAAAAAGAAAGACTGATATTTCACATTGCGAAAGGAAATACTGTTATGACAGACGCAAAAAACACAAACGAAAACACCGTAAAGCTCAAGGAAAAGGATCTCGAAAAGGTATCCGGCGGCGGCATTCTCGGCGATTACACGAAATATGAGTGTACAAACCCGTCCTGCTTCTGGAGCGATACGGTTGACGGTCAGCCTGTTGAGGGCCAAATATGCCCGCTCTGCGGTGCTCCCGTAAAGGCAACTTATACTGACACTACCGGCAAAGTAGTCGATTGGGACAACCCGATATACAAACCGGGAGACAATCCGTATCACTCCTGATAAACCGTCGATGCCGACCGGCGCTTTTGTCGGTTCAAAAACATTTGACCATAAAGTTTTGAAAAGCCGGGCGTAAAGCCCGGCTTTTTCCTTTGCTCTATTGCATTTTTTACCGCCGTCTGCTATAATATAGGCACGGCACAGCCGCAATATTATTTTCAGGAGAGTGCTTTTTGTTCAGGTACTGTTCATCAGAGTCGGCAGAATGACCGGGAGGTCACTGCTGACGCCCTCCCGGTCACGACCGATGTCAGCCGACAATATTCAGGAGGAAATAAATAATGGATAAAAAAGGCATTACATTCCGTTTGGAAGAGAAAAAAGATTGGAACGAGGTGGAAAACCTCGTGCGCGAGAGCTTCTGGAACGTTTACCGTCCCGGTGCGCTCGAACATTACGTCATGAAGGTGCTGAGGTCTGACCCCGCCTTCGTCCCCGAGCTCGACATAGTTATGGAGAAGGAAGGGAAGATCATAGGGCAGAACGTCTTTGTCAGGACCGTCATAAAGGCGGACGACGGCAGGGATATACCGATCATGACGATGGGACCTATATGCGTGGAAAACGGCCTGAAAAGGCAGGGCTACGGCAAAATGCTCCTCGACTACTCTCTGGAGCAGGCGGCGGCTCTCGGCTGCGGTGCGCTCTGCTTTGAGGGCAACATCCTGTTTTACGGCAAGAGCGGGTTCAGATACGCGTCGGAGTTCGGCATACGTTATCACGGACTGCCGGAGGGCGCGGATTCGTCTTTCTTTCTCTGTAAGGAGCTCAAAAAGGGCTATCTTGACGGAATAACGGGTGAATATTCCACCCCGGACGGCTATCTGGTTGACAGAGACGAGGCAGAGGAGTACGATAAGCTCTTCCCGCCGAAGGAAAAACTCCGTCTTCCCGGTCAGCTGAACAAATGAAAACAGAAGGCACCGCAAGGTGCCTTCTGCATTTTTACATTACGACCTATATACTCTTTGAAATAGGATAATAATTGAAGCAAGAATCTTGTGTGTTATTTCGATATTATGTATTGAAAAAAGTCAAATGATGCGGTATAATATAATTACATTTTATTGCAAAAAAATAGAGTTGGGGGTTGACATAATGAACGGAAGATGCGATAATCTTTTCAGACAGACAGACAGACAGACAGA
>JAGHTD010000207.1 GCA_018065475.1 Candidatus Colimorpha enterica | reverse complement strand
GTCATAGACCTCGGAAAGCCAGTAGTTTGCGGTGATTGCACCCGAGTTGGAAAGGATAAGTCCGCCGACGGAGTAGGCGACAGTGGCGTTTTCCTTTACACGCCAGTCAAGACTGCCGAGGTAACCGTCAACTATATCCTTGTAGTCAACGATCGTGTTCTTCATATTACGGATCTTTTCGTGCTGACGTCTGTAAAGGATGTACGCCTTTGCGACGTCCGCGTAGCCTGCCTGAACGAGAACATTCTCGACGCAGTCCTGGATCTCCTCGACGGAGATGAGATTATCTCTGATCTTGGGCTCAAAAGCAGCCGTTACCTTGAGTGCAAGAAAGTCTATGATGTCCTGATTGTAGTTCTTCTCCTGTGCCTCGAAAGCGAGTCTGATCGCAAGAGAAATCTTTTTAAGGTCAAAATCAATGATTTTGCCGTCTCTTTTTTTAACCGAATACATTTTTTCACCTCTTGATTATTTGTTTTCAACAATGCCTAAATAGTGTACCATACCAAACCCCGTTTGTCAAGTAAAAATACCAAATATGTAAATATTTTTCGAGAGATACAATATATGGTATGGCAAGCCGCATGGCACGGATAATAATTCGGCATTGACAGAACACGGTTTTTGTGATATAATTGCTATCATCCGAAAAGAGGTGGGTATATGGCTGAATATTGGAGCGGAATATGGAGCGGATCTGTATGGTATATTGCCGGGCAGGTGCTCGGTCTTATGCTCGCCGTATATTCGGCGTTTCTACTTTTTCCGAAAAAAAGGGATACCCTGATTTTGATGAAGGCATCAAACGACTTTCTTTTCATGCTTCAATGCTTCCTCGTAGGAGCGATAACGGGAGGTCTTCTTGAAATCATTTCATCCGTAAGAGGTGTTATCTTCACGCTTCGCGAAAGGAAGAAATGGGCTGATTCCCCGTTCTGGCCGATTCTTTTCGGTGTCCTCACCTGGGCTGCTCCGCTCGTCGGGATCCTTTCCGGCAAAGAGAGTCCCCTCTCCTTCTTCGCCGCAGTGGGAAGCACCATTGCCGTGATCGCGTACTATCTCATCAATCCGAGATACATCAAGATCTTCGGCACGCTCGCCTACGTTTTCTGGCTGACATACTCGATAGTATCCAAAAACTTCGGAGGGATGATAAGCAATTTCATCGGTCTTATCGCCGGTATCGCCGCAATAATACAGAATGAGATAAATCTGAAAAAAAGCAAAAATCAGGAGCAATGAAAAGCTCCTGATTTTTGTTTTAATTCAGTTATCCGATCTCGAATAGCCGTTCTTCATCTGCTCGCTTGCGCTCGCGAGGACGGCATTGAGGGTCCTCGTCGTTTCCCTCTTTGCTATTTCGGCTATCTTTTTGTTTGCCTCTGCCATAAGCGTGAAGTCTCCCGATTCAATCATCTTCGCATCGTACTCGTTGATGACCGCGCGGGCGCAGGAAGGCACCTTCAGCTGATACCTTTCGACGTGCTGGATGCAATGGCCGTAGTGGGCGTCGGCGAGAGCGCCGATAAGACGCGACGACCAGTAGAAGTTCTCGGTCGATACGTCGAGGGT
>JAGHTD010000286.1 GCA_018065475.1 Candidatus Colimorpha enterica | reverse complement strand
CATATACCGCGATGCGTACTGGAGAGGCGGAGCCGTACTTATGAGTGCCCTCTCCGCAGTCGAAATGGCCCTCTGGGATATTCTCGGAAAGTCACTCGGCGTTCCGGTATATCAGCTTCTCGGCGGAAAGGTGAACGACGACTGCCGTATTTACGTAAACGGCTGGTTTGCCGGAGCGAAGGAGCCGGAGGAGTTCGGTGAAAAGGCAAAAATCGCCTTTTCGCGCGGTGTCACCGCGATGAAATGGGACCCCTTCGGCAAGAGCTATCTGCAGATAAGCAACAGCGACCTCGACAAAGCGCTCCGCTGTATCGCCGCCGTGAGGGAAGCCGTCGGAAACGGCGTTGACCTGCTCATCGAGGCGCACGGAAGATTTGACGTTCCCACCGGAATCAAGATCGCTCAGGAGGTTGCGCAGTTCAAACCTCTGTTCCTCGAAGAGCCCGTGCCTCCCAACAATCTCGAAGCACTTGAGGCGGTCAGGGCAAAATCACCCGTCGCCATCGCCGCGGGGGAAAGATTATATACCCGCTACGATTACAACGAGCTTTTCCGCCGCCGCGCCTGCGACTACATCCAGCCTGACGTTTCCCACGCCGGAGGCATAATGGAACTGAAAAAGATCGCCGCCACAGCAGAAGCCAACTACATTCCCTTCGCTCCTCACAATCCGTCGGGGCCCGTCGCAAACGCCGCTACGCTTCAGCTCGCGGCCTGCTGTCCAAACTTCTTCATCCTTGAAATAATGTACAGCGACGTCGATTACAGAAGATATATCACCGACGAAAACCTCATTTACGAAAACGGACGCATAAAGATCGGCGACCGTCCCGGTCTCGGGATCGAGCTGAACGAGGAAGAATGTCTGAAACACCCCTACGCCGAGCACAATCTGCGCCACTACACCGGCGCGCTGACGGATATCAGACCGCCAAAACCGATTTCTATGTCTGAAAGGCAGTAAAATGAAAACAGTACTCATCACCGGTGCCTGCACAAACACCGGAGTGGCAATAGCCGAAAAGTTCGCTTCGGAAGGATACAGAGTGATCTTTACCGGAAGGGACGGGACAAAGGTCGCAAACAAGGAAGCCGAGTACAGAAAACAGTTCCCCGACTGCGAGATAATCGGCTATCGGATTGACTCGCTTATCGACGAAAGAACAGTCGATGAGGACGCCGCAAAGGAAATGTTCTCCGACCTTGACAGGCGCGGGATCACCGTTGACGTCCTCGTTCTCAACGCCGCCGACCAGGGGCTCGGGCAGAAGATATTTGAGAACCCCCTCACCGATTTCATGAAGGTCATCAACACCAATATGATCTGGAATTATCTTCTCTGCGAGCTTGCCGCAAAGAGAATGAAGGAGGTCGGCGGAGGAAGCATCGTCTTCGTCAACTCCAACACCGCATACCGCGCCATCCCCGACAGAATCGCCTACGAGGCGTCGAAGGGCGGTCAGCTCGGTATGATGAGGGGGCTTGCGTTCGACCTCGGAAAGTACAATATCAGGATCAACGCCGTGCTTCCCGGAATGATAAAGACCGACAGATGGGTAAAGAATCCCGATTTCTACAAGAGCGTACCGTCGCGCTTCACTCCCCTCGGGGACGTTGCCGTCGGCGAAGACGTCGCCGACGCCGTTTACTATTTCGCAGCATGCTCGCGCAATACGACCGGCGCGGAACTGACCGTTGACGGCGGTAATACGATACAGCTTTACCCGATCATCCCGCAATAATTTCAATAAAAAGCCGGCGGTTCTTCTTTAGAACCGCCGGTTTTGTTTTGCTTCTTTATATCGTCAGCCCGACGACGCAGAGGGCGTCGGTGACGTCCTTTATCTCGTCAGTCAAAACGGTTTCGCAATCGCCCGTAAGGCGCGAGACCGTCACGTTGTTCGTCCTCTCGTTGGTGCAGATGAGGTATTCGCCGAAAAGGTCGAAGTCTCTCGGATAACTGCCTCCGCATGAGACCGTGCCGAGCGCGGTCAGCTTTGCCCCGCCCTCTTTTGTTCCGAACACTGTCACCGAGTCGTGACCGCGGTTTGAAACGTAAACCCTGCCGTCACGGCACCTTATCGCCGCAGGGTATGTCTCTCCCGAATAGTCCGCGGGAAGCGTCGTCACGTCGTCAAGGAACGTCAGCACTCCGTCGTCATAACCGAACACCGCGCAGGTCGAGGAAAGCTCGCAGGCGCAGTAAACGAATTTCCCGTCGGGGGAAAACGCGAGATGTCTCGGCCCGTCGCCCGCCGGAAGCGAAACCGACGATACACGGTTCATTTCCTTGCCGTAGGTGACGATCTCGTCGGTGCCGAGGTCGCAGACGAGGAGATACTTCCCGTCGGGGGACGAATTTATGTAATGGCAATGTGGTGCCGACTGCCTTGCGGGATTCACGCTGTGTCCCTCGTGCTTTACAAGCCTGTCGGGCATACGGATGACGCTCCCCGACGTATAGTTTGCCGCGTAAATCACGCCGTCAAGAACGCTTAGGTGACAGCCGACGACGCCCTGCGTGCTTTCCGGCACCGCTGCCGATCCCGGATCAAGACTGCCGTCCTCCCTTATCGTATAGGTGACGACACCGCTGTCTTTATTATCCTCAAAGGGACAACGGAGCAGGACGTGCATCCTGTTTCCGTCGATGATCATATACATCGGGAAAGGCACCGCCGTCCTGTCAATTACGTTCAGTTTTCCCTTTTCAAGTACGCAGTGCAGTATTCCGCCGTCCTCAGCGCAGGACGCAATGTAAATATGCTGTGTCATTATTCTTCTCCAAAATGATTTATTAACTTCAAAGGTAGAAGCGGAGCGTGCCTATCGAAACGGGAGAGTCTTTATATCTCTTATCACGTCCGTCGGCTCCGACGGAGGCAAGGGCGCGGAAACGGACGTAGCGCGCTTCCCTTCTTTCAAACTCCGCGATATGCTCGCTTCCGTACAGGCGGATCATCGAGCCCGCCGCGGGAGAATAGTTCACGCCGTCAACCGACGTTTCTATCCCGTAGCGGCTGACCATTTTCGCAATGAGCGGAGCGTGGCTCCAATGAAAATATCTCGACTCGTCGATCGTCGGATCGACTTTGTTGCTGAAAATGCCTATTGCCGAAAGCGTGAAGGTCTTTCCCATATCAATTACAAGCTCGGCGTCGGTCTTATCCGAAACGAAACAGCACTTCGGATCGGGGATGAGGACGATTTCGGCACCGCTTCCGCCGGAGCAGTAAGCGACCGAAAAACCGGCTGTCGGGATAGCCGTCCCAGAGAATGCCGGCTTCGGGTATCTGTCGTATTCCCTGCCCGTGAACACGGGGCAGGACCAGGTGCGCTTATCGTTTGCGTCAAAAATGCGGAGATAGAAGTAGCGGGCGGTGTCGGATCTCACAGTGATCTCAAACCGTTCGGTACCCGGCTCGATCTCCTTTGACGCTACGACACTGCCTCCGTCGCTTATGACCTCGGCAAGCACGGCTCTGTCCCCTTCTCTTTCCTCGAAATACGGCTCTACCGTTACGTCAAAGCGGTAGGTGTCGGTGATGGGAAGCGTCGTTGCGGGAGCGTGACCGTTTACCGTGAACCAAAGACGGGTGTTTGCGTTCTCGGCGCAATATGTCCTTGCGCTGCGCAAAGAGTCTATAAAAGCGTCCTTGCTCTTCCTTTGAGAGTAAAGGAAGGTCATCGAGGTGCAGGTCTTCAAGCCGAAAACGGGCGAATGGTTGTCACAGCCCGAAAACGGCGAGACCTTATATCCGCAGTCGAGATACAGCGAATACGCACGCTCGTTGACAAGGTTGGATTCTCCTTTCTCGTTGATCGTCTCGATTCCGTGGATAAGCTCTTTTGATGCGGGAGAGACCGAATGCTCGGGGTCAAAGGCGTTCCATATACATTTTATCCCGCCTCCCATGACCTGCGGGTGGGCTATCGTTGCAAAAGCAAGCGGATTGCCGCCGATGTCATCGAAGAACTGTTCCCATCTCGTCGCCCAGGAATAGCCCTCGGCGTTGACGGTGACGATCTCGCCGCCGTCGTTCTGAATGTCGCCTATGGCGTTACTGCTTACGAGGTCGATCTCCGATTCGTTGCCCGCAAAGGCGATGAGCGAGCCGTCGGCGCAGACGCTGTCGGCGGCGTCAAAGGTATGATAGAACTCGTCGTCATCCTCAAGCTCGGCGTGATCAGAGATCGTGAAGAAGTCAAGTATTCCCTCCTCCTTCACCTGTCTGAACGCGTCGTATGGTGTGAGAGAGCCGTCGGAATAGGACGTATGGCAGTGAAGATCGCCGCAGTAGATATTGAACGGACCTTCGGGATCGTTTGAGAAAGCGGGACGGACCGAAAGCGGTATCTCCGCTTTTTCTTCACCGTCCGAAACCGTGATGACTCCGTCGCCCTCTTTCGTAAGAACGACGAGCCACTTTCCCTTTCCCAAGGTACGAAAGCGGGCAAGCGAGGGATCGGATACTCCGACCTGTGGGTTTTCGGCGTTTTCGGCACCGAGGGAGACGACGTCTCCCACAAATGACGAGACGGATGTTTTTGTAATAATCATATTTTTTCCTTTTACGGCATATTACTTATTATTAAAAGGGGCGTGACCGCCCCTTGATACACTGATGTGTAAACCGAGATCATGATTTCCAAAGTGAATGGAGATTGCAGTAAGCGTAAACCGCCTCGACCTCGTCACCCTCGCACAGCGAGAAGCAGACCTTCGGCTCGTCTCCGGGGTTAAGGGCTTTGCGCTGATTGCCGAACTTCGTCTGGATCGCCACCCACTCGATATAATGCGCCGGAAGCATAGGATGAGGGACGGAACCGACCGTCACGAAGACCTTACCGTCCTTCACTTCGCAGACCGGAACGTGTTTTTCGACCGCTGCGTCGGTCGTTCCGGGGATGATTTCCTGCATCTTTTCCCCGCAGCAGATGACCGGTACTCCGGTACCCTTGACGATTGCGATGATCTGACCGCAATGCGTACAACGATAAAACTTCATTTCCATAAAATAAACCTCCGTTTTTTTATTTATTCCGCATTTCTGCGGTTATTACATCGGTTTGTTTTTCCCAAGAAGACCACTTGAACATAAGACGGTTATACAGCTGTCATTTACGTTTTATCCGTCATTATTGTATCATCTTTTTCCATTTACGTCAACAGGATTTTCATACATTTTAAAGATTTTTTCATTGACGTTCCGGGTGTAAAAGAAGGAGGAAATTGAACGTGGAGTGCCCCGCATAGGGGCGCGTATCACTCGATCTTCCCGTCATCTGCTCCAACGAAAAAACGCCCTATTGGGCGTTTTGAATTATATGAGGACGGGAATCGCTACGGCGTTAACACGCGAGATAAGCGAGGCTTGCCGAGCTTATCTCTTCACGCTCCACGTCGGCTAAAAAGCCACACCGTGGTTTTTTCTTCCGAGACGCTGCGCGTCTCTCCCTCCTGTTCAATTTCCGTCAGCTGTTTAAAAGCAGAAGGGCGCACAGCGCCTTTCTGCTTTGAGATAAAACGGAGGAAATTGAACGTGGAGCGCCCCGCATAGTACTGTGTATCATTTAAAACTTTATGTTAGGATATAGATGATTAAGCTTAATTCTGGCATCGGAATTTGAGAAATGCCAAGAGACGCCTTTTTGCTTTGCGTTAC
>JAGHTD010000141.1 GCA_018065475.1 Candidatus Colimorpha enterica | reverse complement strand
ACGGAACGGTTCTCCGACGATACCCTTCCGCCCGTCGAATAGGCGTCGATGCCGTTCTTCGAGAGCTGTGAAAGGGTGTCGATACCGTTTGTCATGACCTTGAGGTTCTTGAAACCGCTGAGATACTCCGAGATGAAGAAAGCGGAGGTCGAGCCGTCGAGGAAAACGTAGTCGCCGTCCTTGATCAGCCCCGCGCCGAGCATGGCTATTTTCTTCTTCTCGATCGAGTTCTGATGAGAACGGAAGGTGAAGGTCGGCAGGAAGTTGTTTGTCTCAACGACCTTTGCCCCGCCTCTCGTCCTGATGATAAGTCCCGCGTCCTGAAGTTCCTGAAGGCGGCGGCGCGCCGTTGCCTGACTGATGTAGAGCGCCTGACATATCTCCTCGATCGTCGCGTACTGCTTGATCTGAATGTATTTCAGGACGTCGTTGTCCTTCTGAGGGTCAATCGCCTTGCTCATAATTTCACTCTTTTCAATCATCATTTTTTTGAACTGCGTGATCGTTTGATTGATTCCGCATTCAATTTTCAAGAAAATCAAATTAGGTATTGATTATTTGATTCATATTGATTATACTGTAAATGCAACGAAATGTCAAGTATTTTCAGAAAATAGTTTGAAATAATTTTGACACCGATTTTCACGGGAGGATTCATATATGGAAAACACCGAAAGACAGTTGGTTGACAGCGTCGAAACGCTCGAAGCCGAGATCGCAAAAGTAAGAGAAGCACAGAAGATCTTTGCCGCCTACACCCAGGAGCAGGTCGATGAGATCTTCAAGGCGGCTGCCGTTGCCGCAAACCAGGCGCGTATCCCGCTCGCCAAGCTCGCAGTCGAAGAGACCGGCATGGGAGTCGTTGAAGACAAGGTAATCAAGAACAACTACGCCGCCGAGTACATCTACAACGCATACAAGAACACCAAGACCTGCGGTGTCATCGAGGAGGATAAGGCGTTCGGTATCAAGAAGATCGCCGAGCCCCTCGGACTCATCGCCGCAGTCATCCCCACAACGAATCCGACCTCTACCGCAATCTTCAAGACGCTCCTCGCCATCAAGACGAGAAACGCCATCATCATCAGCCCTCATCCCCGCGCAAAGCAGTCAACGATCGCGGCCGCAAAGCTCGTCCTTGATGCCGCAGTAAAAGCAGGCGCACCCGAGGGGATCATCAGCTGGATCGACATTCCTTCGCTTGATATGACCAACCTCCTCATGAGAGAGGCGGACATCATCCTCGCGACCGGCGGCCCCGGAATGGTCAAGGCGGCATATTCTTCCGGAAAGCCCGCCCTCGGCGTCGGTCCCGGCAACACTCCCGCTATCATCGACGACAGTGCGGACATCCTCCTCGCCGTCAACTCGATCATCCACTCCAAGACCTTCGACAACGGTATGATCTGCGCTTCCGAGCAGTCGGTCATCGTCCTCGAAAAGATATATAAGGAAGTAAAGGCGGAGTTCGCAAGACGCGGATGCTACTTCCTCAAAGCAAAAGAGGCCGACAAGGTCAGAAAGACGATCATCATCAACGGCGCGCTCAACGCCAAGATCGTCGGTCAGCCCGCGACGAAGATCGCAGAGCTTTCCGGCGTGACCGTCCCCGCAGGCACAAAGATCCTCATCGGCGAAGTCGAGAGCGTCGAGCTCTCCGAGGAGTTCGCTCACGAGAAGCTCTCCCCCGTTCTTGCCATGTATAAGGCAAAGGATTTCGAGGATGCAGTTTCCAAGGCGGAGCGTCTCATCGCCGACGGCGGATACGGCCACACCTCTTCGATCTACCTCAACACCGTCACCGAGCAGGAAAAGCTCACCGCCTTCTCCAACCGTATGAAGACCTGCCGTGTGCTCGTCAACACTCCCTCCTCGCAGGGCGGTATCGGTGACCTCTACAACTTCAAGCTCGCTCCTTCCCTCACCCTCGGCTGCGGCTCGTGGGGCGGAAACAGCGTCAGCGAAAACGTCGGTGTCAAGCACCTCATCAACATCAAAACGGTTGCGGAAAGAAGAGAAAATATGCTTTGGTTCAGAGCCCCCGAAAAAGTTTATATCAAGAAGGGCTGCCTCCCCGTCGCTCTTGACGAGCTCAAGAACGTAATGGGCAAGAAACGTGCCTTCATCGTCACCGACTCCTTCCTCTACTCCAACGGCTACACCAAGCCCATCGAGGACAAGCTCGACGAAATGGGTATCGTCCATACCTGCTTCTTCGACGTAGCGCCCGATCCTACGCTCGGCTGCGCAAAGCGCGGTGCCGCTCAGATGAGAGAGTTCAAGCCCGACACTATCATCGCTCTCGGCGGCGGTTCAGCAATGGACGCCGGCAAGATCATGTGGGTCCTCTACGAGCATCCCGAAGCAGACTTCATGGATATGGCAATGCGCTTCATGGATATCCGCAAGAGAGTATATACCTTCCCCAAGATGGGTGAAAAGGCATATTTCATCGCTATCCCCACGTCGGCAGGTACCGGCTCCGAGGTCACTCCCTTCGCCGTAATCACAGATGAGAACACCGGCGTCAAGTATCCTCTCGCCGACTACGAGCTCATGCCCGATATGGCTATCATCGACACCGACTTCCACATGAGCGCACCGAGAGGCCTCACCGCCGCTTCGGGTATCGACGCCGTTTCCCACGCTCTTGAGGCGTACGCTTCGATCATGGCTACCGACTACACCGACGGACTTGCGATCAAGGCGCTCAAGACCGTATTCGAGAACCTTCCCAAGGCATACGAGAACGGTCAAACCGACGTCAGAGCAAGAGAGAAGATGGCAAACGCCGCAACGATGGCAGGTATGGCATTCGCCAACGCCTTCCTCGGAGTTATGCACTCCATGGCTCACAAGCTCGGCGCGTTCCACCACATTCCCCACGGTATCGCAAACGCCCTCATGATGGAGCAGGTCCTCCGCTTCAACGCCGCCGAAGTTCCCACGAAGATGGGCACCTTCCCGCAGTACGATCATCCTCACAC
>JAGHTD010000222.1 GCA_018065475.1 Candidatus Colimorpha enterica | reverse complement strand
TTGAATACTCGCGCTGATCCGCCCTCTCGTCCGAACTGTCGTGTTCATAACCGAGCGAGCGCATGATCTCCGCTGCCCTGTCGTAATCCCGCTCGCCGATCAGAACGTCGCAGTCAGCCATTTCCCTCATTTCGGGTTTCGGGTAATACCGGCAGAGGGTGCCGCCCTTCATAACCATATATCTTATCCCGGAGGCGCGGAAGGCGTTCTCGACCGCCGCGGTCTCACCGTCCATAAGCATCCTTTTTCTGACTGCGCGGAACTTCTCCTGCATCCATTTGCCCTCGTACGGGCTTCCCGACAGCGCGCCCGCGTCCTCAAGAGCGATACAGAGCGCGGAGGAAATCGAACTGCTCACGGCAAACTCCAAAAGGGCCCGCAGATCACAGTCCGCAAGTCTGCTTTTATCCGCCGTCCTGCCGTTTATCACGTTTGACAGAAGGTACAGCGCCGTTTTTACCGTTTCGTCGATCATTTTTTTGCCTTTTCCAAAAAGATCCCGTCTCCCGACGGGATCTTAGTTATGAAACGCGTCTGTTAATCTCGTCGGGATCGACGTAGGTATCGACCGCTTTCTTCATCGCGGCTCTGACCGTTTCGTCATTGCCCGTCTCTACCGCTTCTCTGAGCACGGAGAGCTTTTCTTCAAGCTCATCTATTGACAGAGCGCAGTCGCGCTCCGTGAATATCAGCGTATTCTTCGTCTTGCCGAGGGTCTCGCTCTTCACGAGAAGCTCCTCGTAGAGCTTTTCGCCCGGTCTAAGACCTATCTCTCTTATCTCAATATCTTCGCCGGGTTCCATTCCCGACATTTTTATCATATTCTCCGCAAGCTCGTAGATCTTGACCGGCTCGCCCATATCGAGCACGAAAAGCTCGCCGTTCTTCGCCATTGCTCCGCTTTCAAGCACGAGCTGGCTCGCCTCGGGTATCGTCATGAAATAACGGATAATGCGCTTGTCGGTTATCGTGACGGGGCCGCCGTTCTCGATCTGCTTCTTGAAAAGCGGGATAACGGAGCCGGCAGAGCCGAGGACGTTGCCGAATCTCGTTGCGCTGAAGGTGGTCTCGGTGTCCGACTCGCTGTGCGTACGGACGATCATCTCGCACATACGCTTCGTCGCGCCCATGATGTTGGTGGGATTGACCGCCTTGTCGGTGCTGACCATGATGACACGCTGTACCTTGTACTTTTCGGCAAGCTCGACCGTGTTGAGAGTTCCGAAGACGTTGTTTGCGACCGCTTCGACGCAGTTCTTCTCCATGAGCGGGACGTGCTTGTGAGCCGCCGCCATGACGACGATGTGAGGTCTGTATTCCTCAAATACTCTTTCAAGCCCGCTCCTGTTGGTGATGGAGCATATCTCTACTTTGACGTCGAGATAGGGAATCTTTATCCTCATCTCCTGCTGAATGTCGTATGCGCCGTTCTCTGCTATGTCGAGGATGACGAGACGGCGGGGATTCATCGCCGAAAGCTGACGGCAGATCTCCGAACCGATCGAGCCGCCGCCGCCCGTGATGAGGATCGTCTTGCCGGAATAGAAGTCCTTGGTCTCATCGTCAACTATGACGATCGGCTTTCTGAACAGCAGGTCTTCGATCTCAAACGGTCTCAGTTGGAGCTTTCCGGCGGTCTTCATTACGGGATAGTCGTACGCCTTGATCGCACAGCCGAACCGGCTGTAATGGTCGTAAAGCTCTTTTTTCTTCTCCTTGGTGACCTTCGGGATAGCGAAAATTATCTCCTGCACTCCGAGGTCGGAGAGCTTGTCCGTATTTACGCTTTCCTCGCCGATGACGGGAATGTCGAAGATGATCCTTCCCATCTTCTCTTTGTCTATGTCGATGAAGCAGGCGGGATAGTACGCCGATTTTTCATTTGCGATGAGCTCTTCCGCAAGGGAGGTACCAACTCTGCCGGCACCCACGATCGCTACCTTGATCTTTTCGAGGTCCGCAACGCCTTTTTTCTTTGCGTCGGAGCCGATGAAGGCGCAGAGGAGCCATTGAAGCGTCTTTGAAAACAGAGAATTGCCGTTGGTCTTATAAGCGTAACGGTAGAACATCCTCATCGTCATCGAGAGAAGGAGATTTACGCATACGAGGGTGAGGCACTTCACGCCGGAGACACGTCCGACTCCCGCACCAGTCAGCGAAAAGCACTTTTCGGCGGCGAAGAAGAGAACGAAGCCGATCGCGTCGCCTATTACCATTCTGATATAGGTCTGTATTCCGCCGTATCTCCAGATCTGCTTATAGACAAGCATTATCAGTCTTCCGATGAACGATGTTATGCCGAAAAGAAGAATGTGGAACGCCATCTGCCACACCGTGAGCGCAGGCGTTTCGTTGTGCACTACGACGAGCATGACGGACGTTGTCAAATATATGATGAAGTCGAGCAGGAACAGCACAAGTCTGTTTGTGCTGAAATGCTCCTCTGTTGTCAATATTTGTTTTTTCATTATTACGCTTTATCCTTTTGAATAAGCCGGCGACACTCCGCCGCAGAAATATACATTTTAATTATAGCAAAAAAAAAACCGTTCGTCAAGTGAATTGCGGTTTTTTGCTTGACATTTGTTCATTTTTTTGATACAATTACTTAATGTTTTCGGAGGACTACCCTTATGAAGGATCTTTTTATTTTTCAACCGTTCAATCTCGTTGCGCTTGCCTGCCTCGGCATAGCGGTCGCTTTTCTTCTGCTTTGCTGGCTTTTCTGGAAGGATAAGGACAAGGAAAAGAGAAGGATATTCATCGTAGTGCTTTATTCGCTTGCCTTCGTCTTCTTCTTTGTGTATAAATAC
>JAGHTD010000155.1 GCA_018065475.1 Candidatus Colimorpha enterica | reverse complement strand
AAAAATGCAAAAATACGCCTGCGGTCGGCAGGCGCATTTCATAAAAATCTTGTATAAATCAGTAAAACCGGGGAATGATATATACGGCAAAAATGACGTTCTGCTGACCGGAACATTTACGTTCCGTATATAATATACCATATTTCCGGGCGTTTGTCAATACCATACTTTTTGCTTTTCACAAAAAACTTTGCTTTTTGTGAAAAGTGAAATGTTTGCCTTCGGCAAACGTGAAATATCCGTCTGACGCCGGATGTGAAAAGGGTCGGGCTTCCGTTACTTCACCGTTATCCTGTCATCGACGGTCTTGTACTTTGCGATGTCGTCGCCGAGCATATTCATGTAGTCGATGAGCACCTGGTAGTCGGCGATAGACTCGTCAACGACGAGCTCGTGATCTGCGAGGTGGTGGAGCATACCGGAACCGCCGTTCTTGATCATATAGTTGTGGGAAGCGAGCGTGTAGGTCGCGGAAAGGTCGATCGGGACGTATTCGCCGTCCTTCAATACCATAACGTCCGAAACGCGGCGGGTGTCGCCGACGCCGGTCATCGCGTCGTCGTCATCGACCTGTATCGAGGTGGCGACAGAGGTGTTTACGGTGAATCTGAGCCCGGAGACCTGCTGGAAACTGCCTTCCTCACCGACCGCCTTGCCGTCCGCCGCATACTCCGCCTGAGTCTTGCGGTAGAAGTATTCGAGCATATCGACGATCTCGGCGCCCGTGACCTTGACTACGCAGAGCGAGTTCCCGCGGGGAGCTACGGCGATTATATCCCTGTATGTGACGTCGCCCGCTTCAAGCCCCGCGGCGATACCTCCGCCGTTGCACATTCCGATGTCGGCGCTGCCGATTATGCGGTAAGCGTCGGCGACGAAGTCGCCTATCGGCATTTCTCTCGTTCTTATCATTCTGATCCCGTCCTCGTCCTTGATCGGGAGGGCGAAGTCGATGTGGCCGACCTTAGTCTCCATTTTCGACTCGAACTCCGAGCGGATAGAGACGATCTTGTCGGTGATCCCGTCGTCCTTCCTGTCGTAAACGTCAACGGTTCCGACGGTCGCGATGCCGTCGCCGCCGAGGATAAGCTGACCTATCTTATTCAGCTTCGAGCCGGTGGAGGAGAGGAGAACGTCACGCCCGTCCTTGTTCTGACGTATCCAGCAGGACGCTTCGGTGTGGGAGTGCGCGTCGAGAACGGCGTCGATACCGTTCGTGTTGGCGATAAGGTCAAGGGAGGTGTAGGGGCTGTCCTCGTCGTCGGTGCCTAGGTGGGAAAGTACGACGACGTACTTTGCACCCTGCGCGCGGCACTCGTCAACGTATTTCTGCACGGTGGAATAGAGCTTCTGTCAGTCCTCGCCGCCGGCGAAATCAAAGACGTTTTTGCCGTCCTCCATGAATATAGCGGGTGTGGTGGAGAGGATCGTGTTGGGGGTGGTGACGCCGATGAAGCCGATCTTCATCTCACCGCAGGTCTTTATCTCGTAGGGCTTCGTCGAGGTCTTCATCCAGTCCTCGCCGTTTCCCGTGTAGGTAACGTTGCAGTTGAGGAACTGCGCGTTTGAGGCGGCGACGAGCTTTTTCAGCTGATCCATGCCGTAGTCGAACTCGTGGTTGCCGAAGATCATGTAGTCGTAGCCGACCGAGTTTGCGATATCGACGAGGTATTCGCCCTTCGAGACGGTGCCCTCGTATTCTCCCGACGTGAAGTCGCCGCAGTCAACGAGAAGGACGTGGGCGTATTTTTCGCTCATGCTCTTTTTGTATGCGGAAAGCCCGGCGTAGCCGATGTTCCCGTCTATCCCGCAGTGTACGTCGTTGGTGAAAAGGACCACGACGTCCTCGGGATCTTTGAGAACGGTAAACGGAACGGGCTCCTCCGGCTTGCAGGCAACGAGGCCGAAAAGCATTACGAGGCAGAGGACCCCGGCAAAAAATCTTGATTTCATTTTGTGTCTCCTTTGACGCATCTTTGCGTGTGAATGATATTATATCATATTGAGGGGGGAAAAGCAAGAACTTTCGGACGCTTCGCACGCAAAACAATATAGGGCGTAGGGGCGAACTGTGTTCGTACGCCTAATCGGTCTTGTATATATGATAGGGTTGTCGGTAGGGGAGGGCCTTGGTCCTCCCGCTCAAAAAATCTGTAATAATGATACGGCTGTCGGTAGGGGACGGCCCCCGGACGTCCCGATTAGCCTCCCCGAGATGAGCTTGCTCATCTCTAGTAAGTGGGAGGTGGCATCCGAAGGATGACGGAAGGGTTGTTTCTGAAAATAGTTACATCCTTCAAACAACAACCCTTCCACCGCTCCGCGGTCATCGAGATGAGCTTGCTCATCTCTACCCCTATACACAGGGGAGGCTAATCTTCCACCGCTCCGCGGTTTCTCGCCTGCGGGCTCGGTCGCTGAGCGGCTCTGACAGCCCACCGGGCTGTCATTCAGTCCCGCTCAGTCGCTATGCGACCCTCCCCTTACAAGAGATGCTTCGCATCTCGGGGAGGCTATCATCCCCTTATCTCAAAATCAAAAACAGGACGAAATCGACCTGTTTTCGGTTTATTTTGGATTACTGAACGTCAACGTTCTCGTCGTCGGAGGAGTAAACTGCTGCTTCTTCCTCTGCGGGCTCTTCAACTGCCTCACCTGCGAGGAGAGCGCGGATGGAGAGGCCGACCTGCTGCTTCTCGTCGTTGATGTCGGTGATGACGACCTTGACTTCCTGACCTACTGCAAGAACGTCTGCGGGAGAAGCGATCTTGTGGTCAGCGCACTGCGAAATGTGGATAAGACCGTCGATGTCGTCGGTGATCTCTGCGAATGCTCCGAAGGGCATGATGGAGACGATCTTGACGTCGATGACGTCGCCGACGTTGTAGTTGGACTTGAATACGAACCAGGGCTTGGTCTCCTCAGTCTTATAGCCGAGGGAGATCCTTCTTCTCTCGATGTCGATATTCTTTACGAATACGTCGATCTTGTCGCCTACGGAAACTACGTCAGCGGGAGACTTGATGCGGCTCCAGGAGAGCTCGGAAGAATGTACCATACCGTCGATGCCGCCGATATCGACGAATGCACCGTAGGAGGTGAGGGACTTGACCTCTGCGCCGTAGAAGTACTGGCCTTCGGTAAGGGACTGAAGGATCTCAAGCTCCTTGGCGTCTCTTTCTCTCTTTGCTTCTTCTCTCTCTGCCTTGCGTGCCTTTCTTTCCTCGTACTCTACCTTGCTGATAGATGCGACTGCACGCTTCTTTGCCTCGTCGATCTCGATGACCTTGAACTTCTTGGTCTGACCTACGACTGCGCTGACGTCGCCGTCCTTGGCAACGCCGGACTGGGATGCGGGAACGAAGATCTCTTTGTCTTCGTACTTGATGATGAGACCGTTGACGGTGTCGGTGTCTCTCTTCTTGGTGGTCTTTACGACCTTGCCCTCGAGGACCTCACCGCTCTCGTATGCGGCGATGAAAGCTTTCCACTTGTTCTTCGCGTCAACTCTCTTCTTGGAGAGGTCTGCGATGCCGTCTCTGTCGCTGACTTTGACGACTGCCGCTTCAATCTCGTCGCCGAGCTTGAAAGCATCGGTGAGCTTTGTGTTGGCGTCAAGCCCGGCCTCTTCAGCCGAGATGATACCGGTGAACTTTGTTCCGTCGAGATCGACGTGAAGCTCTGTGCCCGAAACGGACACGACAGTGCCTTTGACTATATCTCCTGTATTTAATGATTTGCAAGCTTCGTCAAGCATTGCAGAGAAATCCTCGTTTGTGATGATTTCGCTCATAAGTTTATATACCTCCTGTATTAACCGTGGGGGCGTCGATGCGCCGGCGGTAATTCCGACC
>JAGHTD010000288.1 GCA_018065475.1 Candidatus Colimorpha enterica | reverse complement strand
ATATAATGGATTATTGTAATGAATAAGGAAAAGATAGACTCTCTTCTCGTAAAATATTCCCGCCTCATCGAAGCGTCGGCAGCAAGGTATTCGGCGATGAGCAAGCGGAACGACGACTACGACGACATAAAGCAGGTGGTGTCTCTCGCATTCATCAAAGCGTGCGAGACATATCGTGAAGACAGAGGAGTTACTCTCGGTTTATATGCAAAGATCTGTATAGGCAACGCCTGCATCTCATATCTGAGAAAACAGAACAAAAAGACCGCTCCCGTCATTCATCCGTCACCCCCGGCCGATACCGAACAGAAAAGAGATATGCTCGCAGAGGGACTGATACTGCTCTCCCCTCTTGAGAAAAAGGTTTTGCTCCTGCGCCTTGACGGGCAGGATCTCATCACCATCGGAAAGAATCTCGGCATAAGCCGCAAATCGGTCGATAACGCTCTGTCAAGAGCCAAGAAGAAGCTGAAGGGCTTCCTCGGTATTCAGAACTAATCCCAAACGGGATAGATTATATTTTATCTTTTTGTGAGGTACCATTTATGTACAACGACAAAGTCATCGTCTGCAAACAGTGCGGAAAGGAGTTCGTCTTCTCGGCAAGAGATCAGGAGTTCTACGCTGAAAAGGGCTACACCAACGAGCCGAAATCATGCAAAGAATGCCGTAAGGCAAGAGCCGGCGCAGACAGACCTGCAAGAGAAATGTTCAAGGCAGTCTGCACGAATTGCGGAGGCGAGGCTCTCGTTCCCTTCAATCCCACCAGCGGAAAGCCGATTTATTGTGCCGCTTGCTTCGCCGCTATGAGACAGCAGAGATAAGTCACTTTGTGACACCCGAAAGTGCAGATCATCTGCACTTTTTTATTTTTATTCATCAATTATTGAATATTATTCAGAAATTAACATTTTTTATTTATTATTTTGCATAAACCCATTGACGAAAAATTACATAAGTGGTATAATATTTACGTATAAAAAAATAAATATTTTTTATAAAGGAGTGTTCATTATGAAACTTGTTGCCGCTTTATTATCGCTGATCATTTCCGCTTCGGCAGTAACCGCCGTTCTTCAGAACAGCGCCCCTGCCGAGTCGCTTGACGATCTGCGCGCCGAGTTCACGGTCGATACCGTTTCGTCCGATCTCGACTACGCTTATTGGGCTCCCGAAGCAGAGGATCTCAGCGAAAAGTGTCCGCTCGTGGTCTACATCCACGGACGTCTTCACGGTTGGACTTCCACAAGCTATCTTGAGGACAGCTATATGCCCTACTGGATAACCGACGAGATGCAATCAGGTTTTTCCGAGGGAGGCGCGCACATTCTTCTTGTCAGAATACCCGAGACTCTTCCCACGGTGTTCAGAATCGAGCAGATCTATTCAACAATAATGGACTACGTTAACGATAACCCCGAAATCGACAGGAACAAGATCCTTCTTATGGGTTCTTCGGCGGGAGGCGGAGCGGCATGGAAGCTCCTTACCAAATATCCCGGGAAGTTCGCCTCTGCCGTCATCTGCTGTTCGTCAGTCGTTCCGTCAAAAACCGATATTGCCAAGGCAGGAAATACACCTATCTGGCTCGTTTCGGCAAAGAAGGATGAACTCATCAACTACACTCTCAATCAGAAGGTCGCGTGGAACAATCTGAAGGCAGCGTCAAAAGTGCCTTCTCAGTGCCGTCAGACGCTGTTCAACGACAAGGTCGTATTCTGCGACGGTGAGAAAGCTCTTCTCCACCACAGTCTTGCAAATACGCTCGGCTTCGGTCTGCTCGACTTCTACGGCTCACCCCTTCCCGACACGGTAACGACCAACGGAAAAGGCGCGGCAGTCACCAACAACGGTATCGTCGCATGGTTTGAAGATATAGTCAACTGAATTATCAGAAAAGGTCTGCTTCACGGCAGACCTTTTTCTTTTTTCCTAAAATATCACGAAAAAGTATTGTAT
>JAGHTD010000168.1 GCA_018065475.1 Candidatus Colimorpha enterica | reverse complement strand
TGCAATACGGTACCCCTGCAAGAAAAAATGCGGGAGTACCGTTGAAAAACCGTAATTATTACGTGAAAATAGTAGAAATCGCCCGCAGAATATGGTTTAATATGTTTCAAAATAACTTGCTGTCTATATTATACACAAAAAACGGGGGGTGTCAAGAGGTTTTAGGTGATTCTTTCGCTTTTTTACTCATTCCGGCTGAAAATCCCTGCGTTACACCGTCGGGAGGAGCTTCTGCGCCTCGGCGATCTCGGCGTCGGTGGGGATGAAGTCGGTCATCTTGCCGTCGTGGAACTTCTCATATGCGAACATATCGAAATAGCCCGTTCCGGTTAGACCGAAGACGATCGTCTTTTCCTCGCCCGTTTCGCGGCACTTTACCGCCTCGTCGATCGCCGCCCTGATCGCGTGTGAGCTTTCGGGGGCGGGAAGGATACCTTCGACGCGGGCAAACTCTTCGGCGGCGGCAAAGACGGAGGTCTGCTCGACCGATACGGCTTCAAGAAGGCCGTCGGCACGGAGCTGAGAAAGGATCGGGTTCATACCGTGGTAGCGGAGGCCTCCCGCGTGGTTCGGGGAGGGGATGAAGTTGCTTCCGAGGGTGTACATCTTCGCAAGCGGGCAGATCATTCCCGTGTCGCAGTAGTCGTAGGCGAACTTTCCTCTTGTGAGGGAGGGGCAGGACGCGGGCTCAACGGCGACGATCTTATAGTCCTTTTCGCCTCTTATCTTCTCCCTCATAAAGGGTGCGATGAGACCGCCGAGGTTTGAACCGCCTCCGGCACATCCGATTATCACGTCGGGCGTGACGTCGTATTTGTCGAGCGCCGCCTTCGTTTCAAGTCCGATTATAGACTGGTGGAGCAGGACGTGGTTGAGCGTGCTTCCGAGAACGTAGCGGTAGCCGTCCATGGAGGTCGCGGCTTCGACCGCCTCGGAGATGGCGCAGCCGAGACTTCCGGTCGTGCCTGGGTGAGCGGTGAGGATCTGCCTTCCGACGTTGGTGTCGGGAGAGGGAGACGGAGTGACCGACGCGCCGTAGGTCCTCATGACCTCGCGGCGGAAGGGCTTCTGCTCAAACGACAGCTTGACCATATATACTCGGCAGTCGAGCCCGAAATATGAGCACGCCATAGAGAGGGCGGTGCCCCACTGTCCGGCGCCCGTCTCGGTCGTGACGCCTTTGAGCCCCTGCTTCTTTGCGTAGTATGCCTGGGCGATCGCGGAGTTGAGCTTGTGGCTTCCGCTCGTGTTGTTGCCCTCAAACTTGTAGTAGATCTTGGCGGGTGTCTTCAGCTTCTCTTCGAGGCAGTAAGCTCTGACGAGCGGAGACGGACGGTACATCTTGTAGAAGTCGCGTATCTCCTTCGGTATCTTGATGAACGCCTTGGTCTCGTTCAGCTCCTGCTCGATAAGCTCGTCGCAGAACACCTTTGAGAGCTCCTCTCTCGTCATCGGCTCGTGCGTCTTGGAGTTGAGAAGGGGAGCGGGCTTGTTCTTCATATCGGCACGGAGGTCGTACCAGCATTCGGGGAGCTCGTTCTCCTCAAGATATATTTTGTAAGGGATGTCTTTCATGTCGTTTTCCTCTCTTTCATATAAAAAATCCCGGCTGAAAAAAATCAGCCGGGACAGGATGATCGTTTCCTGCGGTGCCACCCCGCTTGACGCCTTGGCGTCCACTCTGCGCATACGTGAATATGCCGACCTTGATAACGGAGCGTCGCCTCCGTCTCGCATTATCCGCTCGCCCTCAGAAGTCCATTCGGGAAAAATCCTCTGCCGCGATCCCACCGCCCGCGGCTCTCTGGAGAAGACCTGCTTTCCGTACTCCTCTTCATCATCGGTTTACCGGCTGTGACATATCGGCAACGCATAAATTGCAGACAGCCACCCGCCTTGATATAATAATACCACAATTACGGCGTTTTGTCAAGTGAAAATGAATAATTTGTTTTTGAAACTTGCAAAAAGTCAATGCTCCATCGCGTCAAGCTCTTTTCGGAAGGTCTCGACGTCCTTGAACTCGCGGTAAACGGAGGCGAATCTGACGTATGAGACCTCGTCGAGCTCGCGGAGCTTTTTCATGACCATGTTTCCGATCTCGGTGGAGGTTATCTCGCGTGAGCCGCGGGAGGAGATCTCCTTCTCGATCTCGTCGATCGCGATGTTCAGACGGTCGCGGGAGACGGGGCGTTTGTAGCACGCCTGAAGCATTCCCGTGAGGATCTTGTTGCGGTCGAACATCTGAAGCGATCCGTCCTTCTTGATGACGACGATAGGATCTTCGGAACCCGTATCGTAGGTCTCGTAGGTCGTGAAACGGCGCTTGCATTTCAGACATTCGCGCCTTCTTCTTATCGCGTAGTCCTCCGACGGACGTGAGTCTGTGACGCGGCTTTCCGTGTAGCCGCAGTAGGGACATTTCATCTTTTCTTCTCCTTGCGGACAAATGAAATAATAATTATTGCCGAGAGCATAAGCACCGAGAGCGGGAGGATAACGTCGCCGATCTCCGTGTAGAGCGTCGTTCCGTCCTCGTAGTAAAAGTCGGAGGCGGTGAAGCCCTCGACGAGAGGGCCGAGGAAGGAACAGGTCCTGCCTTCGCCGTCGATAAGCGCCGAAACGCCTGTGTTGGCGGCGCGGATGACGCACCTTCCGTTCTCGACCGCACGCAGGACGGCGTGGGATTTATGCTGCCATACGGCGGGGGACGAGCCGTACCAGCTGTCGTTGGTGGAGATGACGAACAGCTCCGCCCCGTCCTTTGCGCTGCGCCTTGCGAGTGAGGGATAGATCGAGTCGAAGCAGATAAGCCCGCCGACCTTTCCGTCGGCGTTCTCCATTATTGCGGACGACGTTCCGCTGTCGATCTCGCCGGAGAACATATTTATGTCGGCGAGGAAGGGGAACACCGTCATTATCACTTTTCTCATCGGGACGTATTCGCCGAAGGGGACGAGGTGCTGTTTGGCGTAGAAAATATCCGACACCGTCCCGTCGCGTCTGAAAAGGAAGAGGGAATTGTATTCCCCTCCGTCGGAGGAATAACCTCCGGCGACGATATCGCACCCGAGCTTCGAGGCGAGGGAGCTTATCTTCGCGGCGTAGTAGCTGTTTCCGTTAAGATAGGTCGTCAGCACGCTTTCCGGCCATACGGCGAGCACCGCGCCGCTCTCCTTCACCGCTTTTTCGGTGAGCGAGGAATAGACCTCAAAGGAATGTGAAAGCGAATCGTCCGCCCACTTGTCGGCGGAGGAAATGTTGCCCTGGATCGCCGCGCCGATGAAGGTTGTGCGGTTTTTCGCCGTCAGGATTGGCTTGACGACGCCGAAAGCGGCGTTGAGAATGAACAAAGCGAGAGCTATGCAGATCGGTTTCGGCGACGGCTTTTTTATTCCGCCGTCAAGCGCAAGAGCGATGAGCCCCGCAAAAAGCGAGATGATGAAGCCGATGAAAAGCGAGCCGAAAAGCGACACGCTCCTTATCATCGGGAGCCAGCCGACCTGCGTGAGGGCGAGCCGTCCCCAGGGGATGCCGAACCAGAAAAGCGACTGCGCCCACTCGGCAATCGTCCAGAGTGACGCGGCGGCGAGTGGGGAGAGGAGCTTGCAGGACTTGAAAAGGCGGTTGTAGATCATCGGGACGAAGGCGAAGCCGACGCTCTGAATGAGCGACATGAAACCGATCCCGAGGCAGATTATCACGACCGACATTCCCGCCGTGAAGCCGGCGAAATCCATCGGATAGAGATAGACGAGCCAATGCCATACCACGGCGTAGTAGCCGAGGAAGAAGCAGAGCCCGTGAAGATACGGCTTCGGCTTCTTTGCCGAGATCAGAAAAAGCGCGGGGAGCGTCATCCACGGCAGAATGAAAAGAAAATCCCATATAAGAGGCAGAGCGGTGACTATTCCGAGGGCGAGGCACAAAAGACAGATCATATCACTCAAACAGTCGGAGAAATCCGATCTTTCCCCTTTCAACGCTTATTTCTTTGCCGTCGAGGTAGGAAAGAAGGCCGCTTTTACATTCAAAACGCACCGAGCAGGAGCAGAGCGCCTGACTTTTCAGCCCCAGCTTTCTGTCCTCGCGGTTCTGCCCGTATTTCCCGTCGCCGAGAAGCGGGTGCCCGATGTGTGCGAGGTGCGCCCTTATCTGGTGCGTCTTGCCGGTGTAGAGACGGACCTCGAGAAGGGACGCGTTCCCCTTACTCTCTATGACACGGTAGCCGGTCTTTATCTTCACCGATCCGGGAAACTCGCCGTCCTCGACTCTGACGGTGTTGGTACGGCTGTCCTTTTTCAGCCAGCCGTATAAAATATCTTCTTTTTTCTTCGGTACGCCGTGGACGGCGCAGAGGTATTTCTTCGTGATCTTCCCGTCGCGGATCATCTCATCGACGGAGCGGAGCGCCTCGGCGTTCTTCGCGGCGATGACGAGTCCCTCGGTGTTGCGGTCGATGCGGTTGCAGAGGGCGGGGGCGAAGGACTGCTCCGAAAGGGGATCGTATTCCCCTTTTTTGTACAGGTACGCCTGGATCTGCGTGATGAGGTTGTTCCTCTCGTTGCCCTCGTCGGAGTGGACGGAAAGCCCCTCCGGCTTATAGACGACCATTACGTTTTCGTCCTCGTATTCGACGTCGAAGATAGGCGTGGTGTGCGAAAGCACCGAGACCGCGTCGTCTTTTTCGCTTCCGTCGCCGAAAATATCCTCGTTTAGGAAGAGCTGAAGCACGTCACCCTCGTTCAGAATGACGTTCGGCTCGGTTCTTTTGCGGTTGAGCTTGATTTTTTTCGTCCTTATGGACTTATACATCAGGGAAAACGGCATATCCTTCACCGCCTTGACAAGAAACTTGTCGAGGCGCTGACCGGCGTCGTTTTTCCCGATAACGATCTCTCTCATTTGCGTCAGCCCCTGTCGATGAAGATAGGCTCTTCTTCCTCTTCCTCGGGTTCCGCTTCGGCTTCCTCTCTCGTCTTTGCCCCGACGTCGTCGCTGACGTAATAGGGGTCGATCATTACCTTCTTGATCGCGGGATAGGCGGCGTAAACGCCGATGAAATTGAATACCGAAATGAGGATCAGCACGGGAAGGATGACCGCCACGGGGAGGGCGTAGAATATCAGCACGTATTCAAGCACGAGCAGGCAGAGCATACCGAGAAGCGCGACGATATCCCTCTTGAAGCCGAGGAACATGAAGATAAAGGCGTTCTTGATTATCTTGAATACCGAAAGGTCGAAGGTGACGAGCATTATATACATATAGTATCTCATCATTATCCACGCGCAGGTGATGACGATCATGGCTCCGAACAGAGCGCCGAAAATGAAGCTCTGCCCCTTGGCGACGAAGAAGAATATGAAGTCGTACGCGGCGACGATAGAGAAAACGAGGTCGAAGATACCGAAAAGCATACCCTGCTTCCAGTTTTTCTTCACGACGTAAACGATGTCGGAGACGAAGGAGATCGGGTCGCCCTTGACGATGTTCCTCATGACGTAGATCGTAGCGAGGTTGACGATACCGAAGGTGAAGATCACGAGGAGGGAAAGAAGGTAAAGGACCTTCGTCGTCTGCGTGGGAAGGGAGACCGCTGCCTGCACTCCGTGGATGCCGTAGAAGGCGGCACGGAGGGGTGTCATACCGTCGATCTTGACCGCGCCGTAGAGGGGAGCGAAGAGGACGGACGCCGCGGAGGTGGAGCTTACGTTAGCAGCACCGGTGAAAGCGTAAAGCGCGAAGAGAAGCGGAAAATTGCCCAGTATCGCGAAGATATTGAGCGCAAAGAGCATATTGAAATTGCGGGTGATGAAGGGAAAGAAGTTCTTTAAGTCCTTCGGCTTTTTCGCTTCCTCCTTCGTCAGTCCCTTTGATGACGAGCTTGAATGAAACAGATTGTAGAGAATGTGCTTCGGTTGTTTTGATTCTTTTTTGAGTTTTGCCATTGTGTGCCTTCCGGATAGATAATATTTCATTATAATTTTATCACAAAGCGCAAAATAAATCAACATCAGGCGAGAAAGTTTTCAATATATTATTGAAGAATGAGCCGATATTTGGTATAATTTATATAACCAAACCGAAAGGACGTGATTTATATGAAAAC